>NZ_ASZT02000117.1:0-17191 GCF_001006065.1 Sphingobacterium sp. IITKGP-BTPF85 | reverse complement strand
GCTTTTTGCGTTTAGTGTGATTTGATTCTGTTTTCAATCATTCCTTTAAATTGAGGAGGAGAGAGCGCTTTTAATTTTTGAAGTTGGTTTGAACCCGATGCTTTACCGGAGAGCATAGATGTACTATTCGAAAGTTTCCTGTTACGATGTAATCATATGCGGCTTTAAACGATTGTTCATTTAAATTGCCGAAAGGGTAGTAGGCGTCATCGTTACTTGATTTGTTAACGGATATACCGTTATAATAATCGCTTTCATTTGATGCATTTCGTGATTCAAACATACTGAAATAGACATCATAACCGCCGATTGTCAAGGGGAAAAAACCAATTGGTTTTCCATAGGTTTTTGCTCCCACGATTTTTACGTTTAGATGTGGTTTAAATATATTGATCAATAACTCACTTGCTGAGGCTGTATTTTCTGTTACAATAAATACAAGGGTATTGATATTTATATTACCTGTAGGGTTGAATTTGAATGTATTCCCCGAAATACTGTAATCTAAATCGGTGTATCTGACCTTAACTTTCTCGCCTTTACTGTCTGTCGTTTCAAGGCTCAAGTTCTTTAAATATTTTGTTTTATTGTTTTGCATGGTGCTGTTGAAGTTTTCAGTAAACATAACTTTCCCATTTAATGAATTTGGAGCTATTTTATTGGCAAGAAATTCGGCAGTATTGATATACCCACCTCCGTTGTAGCGCAAATCAATTATGAGATCTGTAATACCGGCGTGCTGAAATTTATTAAAGGTTGCCGTTAAATCGGCTTGGGTGTGGCTTAGTTTGGAGAAGGAATTGAAAACAAAATAGCCAACCTTTTTTGTTTTATCTAAATATATGCTGTCTTTAATGACTGATTTTGTTTGATATCTTATTTTGTTCAAAGTTATCTCAAATGGGGTACCGCTACTTTTTTTCCTTTAATAATTGCAGATTGGCTTTCAAAAAGCGCGTTGCTTAAGGAGGGTACTTCATGATTGAAATTGGTGCCATACTTAACTCCATTGATTTCGGTGATGATATCTCCACGTTGTAATCCCGAAATTGCAGCTGGTGATCCAGGATAAGTCAATTGAACTAGGATCTTGTAATTCTGCTCGACCCCGTATAGACCTATCTTCAGACCTAAATCGTCTCCATTTCCTTCTAAATCGAGGTTTGACAATTCATTTTTTTTAATGAATGATTTACTTCCATCGTAGCTTTCTTTGTCGATGTAACTGTATTTTGTATCGTTATTATCGATTTCATTGTATTCATAGGGTTTTCCAGTAGCAGGGTTTGTACCATATCTAGTAATATTGAATAGTACTTTATTCAAGCTATTGAATTCGACGCTTCCTTTGCTAAATTGTCTCGGATTAAATACTTCATACGTGGGTAATTGGTCGTTCCAGAAATAAATGTCCTGTGCATAGTAGAATAGTGAGTCAGCTAATCGATCTACGCGACTGACTTTTTTTCAGGTTCTGGTTCTACAACATTCTCCTTTGGCTTTTCTTCCTCTAGATTTTTTTACTGCAACTGAACAGCATAGGAGCAAATAAAAGCAATGTGATTGTTTTTAAAAGTGGTTTATTCATGAAAATCGGTTATGTAAGAAATTTATAGTGATGGTTAAGCTATGTAATTGCCTTGTTTTCAATCGCTAAAATTTGATAATCTAAATATGATGAATATTTAGATGAAAAAAAGTAAAAAATCTTTAAAAAAGATTTGGAAATACGTTGGATTTAGCTATTTTTGTGGCATCAAAAGAGAAAGATATATAGTCATCTTTCTTATGAAGATTCCTGAATAGCTCAGCTGGTTAGAGCATCTGACTGTTAATCAGAGGGTCGCTGGTTCGAGCCCAGCTTCAGGAGCGTTAGGTGAAACCGGCTTTATAGCCGGTTTTTTTTTGTTTACAGTTATTTATTTATATACTATGAGTTTAGTAGTAATGGGCACGGTAGCATTCGACGCTATCGAAACGCCTTTTGGTAAAACAGATAAAATTGTTGGCGGAGCAGGTACTTTTGCAGCTCTTTCTGCGTCTTTTTTATATGACCAGGTGAAATTAGTAGGTGTAATCGGTGAAGATTTTGGTGATGATAACTTAAATATCATTACGAGTAAAGGTGTAAATGTAGAGGGGATTCAGATTATTGAAGGTGGAAAATCATTTTTCTGGGCAGGTAAGTATCATAATGATATGAATAGCCGTGATACAATCACTACAGAATTAAATGTATTAGCTGACTTTGATCCGATTATTCCTGAGAGCTACCAGGATTGTGAGTTTTTGCTATTAGGCAATGCTACTCCTCAGATTCAGATGACTACTTTAAATCGTCTAAAGAACAAACCTAAATTGGTTGTTTTGGATACCATGAACTTCTGGATGGATATCGCGATGGATGATTTGAAAGCGGTGTTGAAGCATGTTGATGTTTTGACAATCAACGATGGTGAAGCGCGTCAATTATCTGGTGAATATTCGTTGGTGAAAGCTGCCGCAACTATTCTTGAGATGGGACCTAAATATTTGATTATTAAAAAAGGTGAGCATGGTGCATTATTGTTTGGTGAAGGACAAATTTTCTCTGCACCAGCATTACCACTGGCAGAAGTATTTGATCCAACAGGTGCTGGTGATGCATTTGCTGGTGGCTTTATAGGATATCTGGCGAAGGTAAAAACGATTAACTTTACCAATATGAAAAATGCGGTTATCTATGGATCGGCGTTAGCATCATTCTGTGTTGAGAAATTCGGTACGGAGCGTTTGCAAACGTTAACGCAAGACGAGATTGAAGCTCGATTAAAAGCCTTTGTTGCTTTATCTAAATTTGATATTTAATTATCCGATCTTTCCTATTATAGGAAATTTTTTAAATACTTGATCTGAGTGAGGAGCTTCTGAAAGCTCCTCAGTTAGGTCTTGACCTGCCCAATGTTCGTAATGTTTTCCGGACCTCCATAATCGACTTTCTGTAACATCATATATAATGCCCTGAAACGCAACCCATATTTCAGGCTTATCTTGCCCATTTCTTAAAGCAAGTTTTGATTTAGAATATACCGTTAACTCCTCATGATTGTCCATAGGACGAAGTTATAAAAAACTTAGTCGATAAGTTTATATGTGGATAATGATTTCTTCATTACTTTGCGGGCGATATGTATCCGGGTTTTTACAGTACCAATTGGGATTGCTAAATATTCTGAAATTTCATGGTATTTATAGCCTTCGAAATACATGCTGAATGGAACGTAGTAGTCTTCTGATAATTTTGAAAGCGCATCATGAATGTCTTCCATGACAAATTTGTTTTCACCTTGATTTTTTGATGCTGATAAGATCAAGTTTGCATTTGAAATTTCTTCTTCTTTTGTTATGAAAGAATTCGTTTTAACAATTCTGCGGTAATTGTTAATGAATGTATTTTTCATAATAGTATATAACCATCCTTTAAGATTGGTTCCTTCTCTGAAGTTGTTGAAATATGTAACAGCCTTAAGCAGAGTGTCCTGCACTAAATCGTTAGCATCTTCGTTGTCATTTGTAAACTTCTTTGCATAGTGTTTTAGAGAGTCTGACTGCTCTACCACTAACGAGTTGAATTCATACTTAGTCATATCACTGAATTTTTATTCACTTTAAAATGAATGGTTTACAAAATACTGAGTGAGAAATTGAAATGTTGATTCCTCAGCGATTTTAATACGGTTCAGTTGACTAATCGCAAATAGTATGCTAATTATTGAGAATTGATATAAATTTAATAAATATTTAACAGGAAGTTTCGTCTATAAAAATGTTATTTTGTGTAAAACGCCTAGCCAGAAGCTTTAAATGACCATTTTTATAAAGCTATTTTTAAAATATTTTTTTATTAAAAATCAAAAAATATTTACTTCACGTTCTAACTTTACATTGAATTTTTGATCAACATCGTTTATTATTTTAGACGATAATTCAAAAATTTCAGTTCCGCTTGCAGATTGTACATTTATTAGTACAAGTGCTTGATTTTTCCATACACCTGCCTGGCCGATCACTTTCCCTTTCCATCCGCATTGCTCTATTAACCAGCCTGCAGCTAACTTTACACCACCATCGGGCATGTTGTAACTGACTATATCTGGATAGAGTTCTTTTAATCCCTGATATTTATTTAATGAAATAATTGGGTTTTTAAAAAAGCTTCCGGCATTGCTACCGTACTTGGATCAGGTAATTTTTCAACTCGAATAAAGGATACCACTTCTGCAATATCTTTTATGGTAGGATCACTTATATTTCTTTTTTTTAGTTCGGCACTTATGGCTCCATAAGAGGTATTTATTGATGGAGAAGAATTAAGTTTGTAAGTAACCTCTGTAATTATATATCGTCCTTTTTGTTCTGATTTGAAAATACTATCCCGGTAAGAAAATTTGCAATCTTCATTATAGAATATTCTAAATACTCCTTCTAATGTGTCGAAAGCAATACAACTGTAAAAAATGTCCATAAGCTCGGTGCCGTATGCGCCTATGTTTTGAACTGGAGAAGCGCCCACTGTACCAGGAATTAGAGCCATGTTTTCTAAACCACTATAATTGTTATTGACACAGAACCAAACGAGTTCATTCCATATTTCACCACCTGCAGCGGTGATAAAAATGTCGTTCTGATGCGGTTTTGCTGTAATCCCCTTAATGTTGATTTTAATGATATAACCTGCGTATGGTTGGGTAAATAAAATATTGCTTCCACTTCCCAATGTCAAGAAATCTTTTTCAAATATTCCGGCTTCATAAGCGCTTAATAACTGAGTGGGTTCTGTTATTTCAATGAAATGTGAAGCAACTTCAGTAATGCCGAATGTGTTATATTTTTTTAAAGAGATATCTGACTGTATATTTATACCCATTGTTGACTAGTTTTTTCAAAAATTCAAAAAAATAAATTATCTTTATATAATAGTTAGTAAAGATAGTACAAAGCAGTTATTATGTGTAATTAATTTTTGAATTGATGGCAAATGCAGATTTAAAGAGGACAAGGATTTTAGAGGCAGCAACGCGTAGATTTGCTCATTTTGGTATGGCCAAAACAACCATGTCCGAAATTGCAACTGATCTGAACTTTTCAAAAGCACTTCTTTATTATTATTTTCCAGATAAGAATAGTCTTTATTCTGCTGTATTCGAGTATGTGATTGATAAGATGGTGCAGGATATTAGAGAGAAGATCAACACCTGTGATGATTTTGAAGAAATCATGATGTATACCATCGATAAAAGAGTTGAACTAATTAATCAATATTATAATCTTTTTGAATATACGATCAATATGGTCAAAGAACTTCCTGAAGAACTGGAACGCGTTTTCAAAGAATCTTATGTAAGGGAGGTTGATCTTTTTGCTGAAATATTAGAAATAGGTGTTGAAACTGATAAAATCGAGGTAGAGGATGTTGAAGAGACTGCCCGCATTTTATTATATTCTTTGTTTGGAATGAGAATGGGAATATTGAAAGATATGAAGAATATGCTGTTTCCGACCAAGGATGAATTTGATGTGATATTAAGTTTGCAGAAGAAGATGATGCAAATATTTTTGAGAGGTTTAAGAAAGTAAATTATTCTCTCATTTCTTTCTTCTTGATATCAGCTAAAATTTGTTTTGCGTGTATTCGTGAATTTTCAATGAACCATAAATGAGTATTTAAACCTCCGCAGACCACTCCTGCAAGATACAACCCATCAATATTTGTTTCCATACTATCAGGATCATGTTCAGGAAGACAGGGTGATTCGGAGGGAATATGAATACCGATTTTTTTAAGAAGTTGAAATTTGGCTGATATCCTGTCAGGGCCAAAACAAAATCATTTTCTAGTATGATATCGCCTGTTGGGGTATGGACGTGCGCGTGCGAATCTGTGATCTCTTTTAATTTGCTATTATATAGTACACGTATTTCGCCGGAGGCGATTCTGTTTTCAATATCTGGTTTGACCCAATATTTTACTCTTGGACTAATTTCTTTCCCGCGAATCACGAGCGTAACGTCTGCGCCTTTTCTATAAGTCTCAAGTGCGGCATCAATTGATGAATTGCTTGCTCCAACTACAATTACTTTTTGATTGGCATAATAGTGCGGATCCTGATAATAATGTTTTACTTTTTCTAATTCCTCACCTGGAATATTAAGTAGCGTGGGGATGTCGTAAAACCCGGTAGCAATGATGACATTTTTCGAACTGTAGGTATTTTTTATCGTATTGATTTTGAAAAGGTGGTGATCTTTTGTTATTTCAGTTACTTCTTCGAATAGTCGGGTATTGAGCTTAAATTTCTGCTGGATGCGGCGATAATATTCTAATGCTTCTGCTCTTTTTGGTTTAGGTAAGGTGGTTACAAATGGGATGTCGCCAATTTCTAAGCGGTCGGAAGAGGAAAAGAAAGTCATATTTTGCGGATAATTATATAACGAGTTCACCAAACATCCTTTCTCCAGGATCAGGTATGTCTTGTTATTTAAAGATGCTTCTAAAGCACAGGCCAGTCCAATTGGTCCTCCGCCTACAATGATGATATCGTAATAATTATCGTGCATAGTTGCTTATTGTATGAAAATTAATGCATTTTATTGTTTAACATGGGGTCGATCTCAGCGCTTGTTTTTTCTTTTAATTGCTGTACCAATTTAGCTATGTCTGCAACAATTTTAGTAATAAATTGAAGTTGTTCGGTCATTAAAGTACTGTTTTCATCTGCCGTTTCATCAACTGATATTTGATTTTCTGGTATTTGAAAATCTACAGGTATAAATTGATTTTCTTCATTGGGGTTGGCCAATGCTTTGATAGCCGTTTCTAAGGAACTTAATATTTTACGGATCAATTTAATATGTTCTTTTGTTATTGTGTGGTTGACTCTTGAGGATGTAACCTGATTATGCAGGGTAACTGCAAACGAGGCTAAAACATGGTTAAAAATAACAAACTTGTTTACATCTTTTGTGTATTTCTGTTTATTTTTTGGTTCCGTTAACATGCGTTGAAAGGTTGATCCCATATTGGCTGTTTCAACGTAAAGTTTTTTCCTTACCAGTTTGTATTCTGTAATAGTGGGCTCATTTCCTGCGATTTCTTTTAAAGTTAGTGCTATATAGTGATAGCTTGCGATAAGTAGTTTTTGCATGGAGAATTTGACCTGCGTAGCTTCCCAATTTGGGAAAATGACATAACTGGACAAAAATGCTATCATGCCTCCTATGAAAGTATCTAAAATACGCTCTTTTGTTACCTCCATGGTATTTGTACTTACAAAACTTAGCATAATGAGTACGTAGGGCGTCATAAAAATAACAGCAACGATATAATTGACCCGAAAAAGACTGTATGCACTTAGGAAGAAAAAAATAAGCAAAACAAAGCGAATCGTTTCGTCGTGAACTACGAATAAAATAAGAGCGCCAATAAGACCGCCGATTACGGTTCCCATGAGACGCTGTATATTTCTTGATTTTGTTAAGCCAAAACCAGGTTTTAAAATCACCATAATCGTCAACAGTATCCAAAAGATATTTTCAGTTATATGAAATGATTTGGCTACAAAATAAGAAACACACATGACAATAGCCATGCGTAATGCGTGTCTAAAATAAGTGGATTCTAGGGTTAAATTTTCTCTTATTTTTTTAAAATCAATGATCGAAGGTTCTATAAATTTTTTTGCTTCGTCAATTTCCATTTTATTAACTTCTGTAGATTTTAAATGGGAATAGCTGTAGATATCATTGATATGTCTGATGATATCTCGGACATTGATTAAAATCTTCCTTAAGGCAATCGTACTGTATTGAAGCTCTTTTTCAACAGTATCAATTTTTTTATGTAATAAATTGATCTCTTGATCAAAGTTATACATAGGTTTCGGCATTCTGTTGGCATTGAGTTGATATGCAATGTGATCGAGCTCATTCGTCAGTTTTAAAATGATATGTTTGAATTCGTTCAAAATACCGGTATGACCAAATTTTTCACTGACGGTGTTATAGTCATAATGTGTCGCCATACTTTGTTCAAAAAGGTCAATGATATCATTGAAGACAAAGGTTAGATAGCGGCCCGTTTTGGTGGTATCTTTTATGGATCGCTTACTTTGAAAAAGTAAGTTTCTTACATTTTCCTGATGATCATTTACTTCTACTTGTTTTTCGATAAGTTTAAGGTAATTCTTATCATTATCCACATTGATATCATAAAAATTAGCCTTTAATCTGAGGTAATCGGCAACATGACGAATGGATCTGCGAGTTCCTGCTGTGTTAATCTGTATGGACGAATCTGCGTGATGGATAGGCTGATGATGATATACCAGAGGCATCCGATAGTATAGTAAAATAGATATG
Organism: Sphingobacterium sp. IITKGP-BTPF85; assembly: GCF_001006065.1. Classification (NCBI taxonomy): domain Bacteria; kingdom Pseudomonadati; phylum Bacteroidota; class Sphingobacteriia; order Sphingobacteriales; family Sphingobacteriaceae; genus Sphingobacterium; species Sphingobacterium sp. IITKGP-BTPF85. The sequence continues at coordinate 8,794 of NZ_ASZT02000117.1, read as the reverse complement.
ATAGGGCACTAAATAGGGTAAATGGCGTATCGACATGTATCAACATCATTAGCATACACATTAATCCTACATTCGCAGCTCGGGCATTGAAAACTGCAAACATTGCGAAGATAAAACATAATGCCGCAATGAGTATGGTCAATAAATAGATATTAGCGTTTACGGAAACAGTAAGTATAAAGGTAATGATGGTTAATATACCTGCAAAATACATTCCGGTACGGCGATGGGAAGGGGCACCGGGCGTGTCTGATAATCCGACCAATAAGGCTCCTAATGACACATATGTACCATTTATGAATTGACCCATGGCAGCAAAAATAATGACAGGAACTATGCACCCAATGGTTATCCTAATACCATCTGCGAAATATTGGCTATAAAAAAAACTCTTTATCTCTTGTGTCTGCTTCATAATATCGAATACAAACAAATATACAAGATTAAATAGGAAAAGCTATGCTTTTTATTGTAAAAGCATAGCCTGTTAATATTTAAATACAAGAATCTAAATTCCAGTTATTTTGGTTTCTATATTTCCTTTGGTCGCCTTAGAATAAGGGCATACACGATGTGCTTTTTCGGCAAGCTTTTGAGATTCTGATGCACTTAATGTGGGAATGTGCAAATCAATTTCAGCTGAGATAAAAATGCATTGTTTTCTTCATTAAATGAAGCTCTTACGGTTACGGTAGCATCTTTCATGTCGACATGATCTTTTCTCCTACTGCAGCTGCGGCACCTAAAAAGCATGAACTCCATGCTGCCGCAAATAATTGCTCAGGGTTGGTGGCATTACCTTCACCTCCCATTGCTGTTGGTTTTTTAACGATTAAATCAATTATTCCATCTGAAGATTTCACTTCGCCATTACGTCCGCCTGTTGCGGTAACTTCTGCTGTATATAGTTTTCCCATTTCGCTATTTGTTGAATGATGTAAAATAATATAACAAATGGCAAAAGGTTTTTGTTCTTAATAATATTGTAATATTACAATGTTATTATTATCTATTTTTCATTTAAATGATTATTTGAATATTAATTTTATATATTTGAATGTTTGATCTTATTCAAACATTCTCCATTAACGACAATTTGTTTTTTCTATAATATGAAATTGAGTACAAAAGAAGCCGTTTTTCAAAACGAAGTTTTGACGCGATTTGAACTTTTTAAAAGTCTATTTTTAACACTGCCCTTCCAGCAAGTGAAGGATACTGGTACCTTGTTACCTTTTTTTGCCCAACATTGTGAGAAGGGTGTTGAGAAACATCAAACTCCAGAGGAAATTATCAATTCTTTCTTTGTGCAGCATGAGCTTTATTCGGATGAACAAACTCAGGTCGATCTATTATTTCGATTTGTGCAATATATAGAAAGACAGGTGGTTCTTTTTGATGCTATTGAAGATTCTTCATTTAAAGCGATCGGCAAGACTGATCAATCTTCACAGCTTGGGTCTTTAATTAAATCTTCTGAAATAAATCCGGAATTAAAGCGTAAGATAGTTGGTAAATTGAAAGATTTTTCGGTTCGTCTTGTGTTAACGGCTCATCCAACTCAGTTTTATCCCGGGACTGTTCTATCGATTATCAATGATTTAATTGGAGCGATTAAGGAGAATGATATTCACAATATTCATTTATTATTACAACAGTTAGGTAAAACACCATTTATTAATAACAATAAGCCAACTCCAGTTGATGAAGCAATTAGTTTAGCTTGGTTTTTGGAAAATGTTTTTTACAAGGTTGCTTCTGAAATCCAGACATATATTGATGATGAGCTAGGTATAGAGACGGAAGAGGTTAGGCAATTGATTGAACTGGGTTTCTGGCCGGGGGGAGATCGTGACGGTAACCCTAATGTAAGTGCTGAAAGTACTAAAAAGGTAGCGACACTTTTAAGAACAATCTTATTTCGCTGTTATTATAGGGATTTTAGAGTTGTAAAACGTCGCATTACATTTAGAGGGGTTGAAAAATATATGGATAATCTGCAGGAACTGTTTTATGAAAATAGTTTTAACCCTGTTGAGAATCCTGTTGATGAAACAGCACAGATTGTTGAAAATCTAAAAGCTATTCAAGTTGTGCTTAAAGAGGACCATAATAATCTTTTTGTTGAGATTGTTGACGATTTGTTACGCAAAGTAATGACCTTCGGTTGTTTCTTTACCACGCTTGATATTCGTCAGGACAGTAGTATTCTGACTCAAACTTTTGAATATATCATTAAGAAATATCCGGAAGAAACTGGTATTTCAGCTGATTTCTCATCGTTCTCTGAAGTAGATAAACAGACTGCTATTGATTTTAAAGAGTTAGATCTAGCGTTTGATGAAGAGGCTACCGCATTGGAAGTTGATACTTTACAAGTTATTCGTTTACTAAAAGATATTCAAAAATCAGGATCTGAGCGTGCTGCACAGCGATTTATCATCAGTAATTGTCAGCAAGCGAGCGACATTTTGGGATTACGACAGTTATTTCTCTGGTCTGGCTGGAAGAAAGATGCTTTAACTATTGATTTTGTACCTCTATTTGAAACTGTTGATGATTTGACGCGTGCTGCTGATGTGATGAAATCACTTTATACGAATAAGGAGTATGCAAAGCATCTTAAATTGAGAGGAAATAAGCAAACAATTATGCTTGGTTATTCTGACAGTACTAAAGATGGTGGTTATTTAATGGCAAACTGGTCTATTTATAGTGCTAAAATTGAATTAACCGCTATTGCTCGAGAATATGATGTGGATCTCGTATTTTTTGATGGGCGTGGTGGCCCGCCTGCGAGAGGTGGGGGTAAAACGCAACGTTTCTATGCATCAATGGGTGAAGAAATTGCTAATGATCATATTCAGTTAACTATTCAGGGACAAACTATAAGTAGTCAATACGGTTCTTTAGATACAGCACGATTTAATATCGAACAATTACTTCATGCTGGGATTATTTCAGATCTTAAACAAAGGTCGGGTGATACTTTAACGCCGCATCAGAAAGGTATTGTGGATAAATTGGCAGATCTCAGCTATAATAAGTTTATGGATTTACGTAAGAATCCTTTATTCTTAAGCTATTTAGAAAATTTATCACCTTTAAAAGCGCTTTCCTCTATCAATATCAGTAGTCGTCCAGTTAAAAGAAATTCGGATAAGGAGCTGAAGCTTAAAGACCTTCGTGCTATCAGTTTCGTAACTGCCTGGAGTCAATTGAAACAAAATATACCAGGTTTTTATGGTGTCGGTACAGCATTGAAATGGGCGGAACAAAATAATCTTTGGAAAGATGTTCAACAGTTATATTTATCTTCTGGTTTCTTTCAGACTTTAATTGATAACTGTATGATGTCCATGACCAAATCGAACTTTGACATTACTTCTTATATGCAATATGATGAGAAATATGGTGAGTTTTGGAAGATGTTGCATGCCGAGTTTTTAATTACCAAAGAGTATTTATTAAAATTAAGCAATACATCGAAATTAATGGAAAATTACCCTATTGATCGTGAATCCATATTGGCACGTGAGAATATTGTGTTGCCATTATTAATTATTCAACACTATGCTATCAAGGTAATCAATGAGGGTAAATTGGATGAAAAGAAGCGAGAAGCTTATGCTAAATTAATTGCCAGAACAATTTATGGGGTTGTTAATGCCGGTAGAAATGTGGCATAAAGTTCAACTCTTTTTTAATTAGAGTTTTGAACCCCGTTTATTTTATTATTTTTGTGCTGTTAATATAATTGATATGAAATTTAATAAGTTATTTGTAGCGGTAGCAGTTTGTGGAAGTTCTTTATTAGCTTCTTGTAACTACCAAACAGGTTTGGATAACCAATATAAAAATTCGCGTGCTTCTTTGGCTGATGGTGATGCTTATGCCATGTTTAAGTTTGTGGGTGAGCAAGGGAACTATTTGATGAATTTGGCGAAATTTGCTGAGTCAAAATCTACTTCTGCAGAGACGAAAGCTTTATCTGCAAAAATTCACGAGTCGTATAGTACTATTCTTCCGCAGTTGGATTCATTAGCATTGAGCCTTCATGTTAATGATGCGATGAGAGGTGTTCCTGCTTTTCAAGCTCCGGTTGCTTTAGGTGCGGACAGTACTGCAGCATTTAATGATAAAGCTTATACTCATCTTGTTGCTGAGATTCAAGCTGAAGTAAATAAAAAATTGACGAAAGAGTCTCACAATACAAATGCTGCTGTTAATCACTTTTCACATGAGAGCTTAGAAAAACTTCAAGAGGTTTATAAACTTGCTGGTGGTAAAGTAGATGAGCATGCACATCACTAAATAAAATCTTATTTTAATGACTGTAAATAAAATAATTACAGGTGTTTTGTCGTATGGAATGTCCGGAAGGGTATTCCATACGCCATTTATAGCCAATAATGATCGCTTTGAATTGCGGGCAGTTGTAGAGCGATCAACTAAAAAAGCACAATTAGATTATCCTTCGATTATCAGTTATGATAGTGTTGAGGAGCTTCTCGCAGATGATGCAATTGAACTTGTCATTATCAATACACCAAACGATACCCATGTTTCTTTAGCTAAGCAAGTTTTGCTGGCAGGAAAACATGTTCTGATTGAAAAGCCTTTTGCGCCTACGGTATTAGAAGCAAAGGAATTATTTGATTTGGGACGAAAGGTTGGAAAGTTTGTATTACCTTATCATAACAGAAGATTTGATTCGGATTTTAATTCGCTAAAATCTGTTTTGGAATGTGGTAAAGTTGGTGAACCTGTTGAACTTCATTTACGATTTGATCGTTATCGTGCTGAGATTGGACAAAAGGTCTTTAAAGAAACTAAGCGTCCTGCCGCAGGAATTTTGTTTGATCTGGGATCTCACTTACTGGACCAGGTGATCTCTTTATTTGGCAAGCCATTAACTGCTATCAAAAGAACATCTATACATCGTAAAGATTCTGAGGTTGATGATTTTGCTACACTTCTATTGACTTTTGATCATGGTCTTACCGTATTTATCACGGTCAGTATGTTGGTCTTAGAATCACAGTACAGCTTTCTGCTCCATGGTACACAAGGAACCTTTGTTAAGGATCGTACTGACGTGCAAGAGAATCAACTGATTGGTGGTATTAGTCCTATTGATGAGCATTATGGAGAAGAGAATGAACATGCCGAAGGATTGCTTACTTACTTAGAGCAGGGTAATATGGTCTCAGAACGATTAAAAGCTTTAAAAGGTAATTATATGCTGTTGTTTGATGCTGTTTACGATCAAATAAGAAACGATAAGGCTTATTTTGTTACGGAAGAACAGATTTATTCGCAATTGGAAATTTTGGAATAACCGACTTAGTGTTAAATTATTATCTTGTTCATAATTATTTAACACTAATTTCACTTCGTCTTCATTTATTATTTATATTTTCGAAACAATTAAAGAAGGCTTATTGTGAAGGAGTATTTTATCCATTCTCAGTAAGAAATCAATTTCATTTTTATTTACTTTAAATGTATTAATGTGAGGTATGCTGCGATAGATATCGGCTCCAATGCGGTTAGACTTTTAATTGCTGATATTGTTCAAGAAAAAGAAGGTTTTTCTTTTAAAAAGAATACGCTACTAAGGGTGCCGTTGCGTCTTGGTGATGACGCTTTCATCCATCAAAATTATCGCCTAAAAAAGCGGATAATTTAGTAAAGACTATGCGTGCATTTCGTGAACTGATGGATGTGTATAATGTTGAAGATTATATGGCATGTGCTACATCGGCGATGCGTGATGTAACCAACGGTCCTGAGGTTGTGAAACGGGTAAGTGAAATTGGTATTGATATCGCTATTATTGATGGAACCAAAGAAGCTGAGATAATTTACAATAGCCATCTGGAAGCGAAGATGGATATGGATAAAGTTTATTTGTATATCGATGTTGGCGGTGGAAGTACTGAATTATCGTTGTTTGCAAATGCCAAATTGGTGAATTCCAAATCTTTTAATTTAGGAACAATCCGTATTTTGGATAACAAAGATGAACAGGAGACCTGGGATGACCTTAAGGAATGGGTAACCACTAATACAAAAATGTATAAGCAGGTGTACGGTATAGGAACGGGTGGTAATATCAATAAGCTTTCCCGCTTGGCAAATGAAAAAGGTGATAAGCCTATTTCTTATGCAAAATTGAAGGCTCTTTATCATTATCTAACTTCGTATTCTTTAAAAGAACGCATTACTTTATTGGGATTAAATGATGATCGTGCCGACGTCATTATCCCAGCGACAGAAATTTTCATGACTATCATGAAGTATGGACACTTGAAGCAGATTATGGTACCTCGCGTAGGATTAGTTGACGGGGTTATCCATACTTTGATAAAAAAGAATTTGCTAAAATAAGAGGTAAAAATAAAAATGAATATACAGGTAAAAAATACTTGTAGAATTTAAAAAAACGTTTAAATTTGCGATACCATTTTGAAATTAGGCCCAGGTGGCGAAATTGGTAGACGCACCATCTTGAGGGGGTGGCGCCTGTATGGGTGTGGCAGTTCGAATCTGCTTCTGGGTACATCATATTGATGATAAAAAAAGGTCTGGATATTTTTCCAGACCTTTTTTTATATTCGATTAGCTCGTACCGTTATTTCGGCGATATCTAATACTTCTATTTCCGTTTCTTTGTCTTTAATTTTTACTCCATCTTTAAGCATAGTCATGCAGAATGGACAGGCGGCGGCAACAATCGTAGCTTGGCTGTCGATTACTTCCTCTATGCGCTCTATATTGACGTCTTTTGTGCCTTTCTCAGGTTCTTTAAACATTTGCCCGCCACCAGCTCCACAGCATAGTCCATTGCTTTTACATCTTTTTAATTCGATTAATTGTGCATCTAGACTTTCCAGTACTTTTCTAGGTGCTTCATAAACTTCATTGGCGCGACCTAAGTAGCAGGGATCATGGTAAGTGATCTTTTGCCCTGAAAAATATGACTGTCTGCAGGTTTCAGTTTTCCTTCATCAATTAGACTTTGAATCAATTGCGTGTGATGAATTAGTTCGTAGTTCCCCCCAAGTGCAGGATACTCGTTTTTAAGGGTGTTAAAACAATGGGGGCATGCTGTTACTATTTTTTTTACTTCATAGCCATCTAATACCTGAATATTCATCATGGCCTGCATTTGAAATAGAAATTCATTGCCAGCACGTTTTGCTGGATCACCGGTACAACTTTCTTCTGTTCCCAATATCGCGTATTTGATTCCGACATGCTGTAGGATACGGCAAATATCTCGGGTTATCTTTGAGCCCTTTCATCAAAACTTCCGGCACAACCTACCCAAAATAGAATATCTGCTGTTTCACCTTTAGCCACTAACTCGGCCATCGTTGGGACGTGTAATTCTTTTTCCATCTTTATCGTTTTATAAAAAGCATTATTGTTGAGAAGTCCAGTTTGCACGATCCATTTGTGAATATTTCCAAGGTGCACCGTTATTTTCTACATTTCCAAACATTGTATTAATGCTTGCAGGTGCTTGTGATTCTTCCATCACAGAGAACCTTCTCAATTCAATAATTATTTCAAGGGGATTGATATTCAGTGGACATTGCTCTACACATGCGTTACAGCTTGTGCAGGCCCATAATTCTTCACGAGTTATATAAGTGTCTAATAAAGATTTTTGATCATCTACAAAGCTTCCATTGGCTTTAATATTTTCCCCGACTTCATCTAGACGATCCCGTGTGTCCATCATGATTTTTCTTGGAGATAGCAATTTGCCTGTTATATTTGCGGGACAAGAGGATGTGCATCTTCCGCATTCTGTACAGGTGTAGGCATCCAATAAGTTTTTCCATGTTAAATCCTGAACATCTTTTGCACCAAAACGAATAGGTTGATCTGATACAGGAGGGGTGAAGGTTGGATCTAACATCGCTTTTACCTCATTGGTTACACTTTCCATATTCGTTAATTCTCCCTTGGGTTTTAAATTCGAAAAATAGGTGTTCGGGAATGCCAGCAAAATGTGCAGGTGTTTTGAATAGGGTAAATAATTAAGAAAAGCTAATACTCCAAGAATGTGGAACCACCAGCAGATCCGCTCAATCATTATCAGAGCAGATGGATCGGAAGGTAGGAATGAAATTATATATTGACTGATTGGAAATGAGCCGGCAATAATATAATGTGATTCGCCATAGAGCTGTAATTTTTGATCTGCGGCATTCATTAATAAAAACGCTGTCATTAACAGAATTTCTGTAATCAGAATAAGGTTTGCATCTGTTTTTGGCCAATTCTTTAATTCTGGGCTATTGAGGCGCTTTAAGTGAAGGACATTTCTGCGAATAAAGAAAATGATACAGCCCAACAGGACACCAAAAGCTAACCATTCGAATGAGGCAATCAAGAAATTATAAAATCCTCCTAAAAATGATAAAAAACGATGGGTACCAAATATGCCGTCTACTACGATCTCAATCATCTCTATATTGATAATACAAAAACCGATATAAACGAAAAGGTGAAGTATTGCGGGAATAATTCGCTTAAACATTTTTTTTTGACCAAATGCAACCAAAAGCATGGTTTTAAAACGTTCGGCAGGTTTGTCATTTCGATTAAGCGCTCTTCCTATTTTTATATTTTTATAAATCTGCCTAGCATTTTTTGCAAACAGAATAATTGCGCTAACAAAGCATAATGTAAATATAAGTTGGTTAATCATATCTTTTTATCACTGTATACACAAATATAATATAAATAATATATTATGCATGCATAATATATTATT
>NZ_ASZT02000116.1:0-17260 GCF_001006065.1 Sphingobacterium sp. IITKGP-BTPF85 | reverse complement strand
TTTTCATCTTTCATGGTAAAGCAACGGATCTCTCCTTGATGCTGTAGGACAATCTGCTTGGTTAAGGCTAGTCCGATACCAGTACCTATACTGTCATTTGCTTGTTCCTCCCGATAATATTCTTCAAAAATCTTGAATTGATTGTCCGTTGCGATGCCAATCCCGTTGTCAACGATGTTAATAATGATGTTGTCTTCGCTCTCAAGAAGCTCAAGATAAACTGTGCCATTCTCGGGTGTATACTTAATGGCGTTTGACAATAGATTGAATATGACCTTGTCAAATTGAACAGCGTCTATGGATTGTAACCCTACGGCATCCAATTGTCGGATATAATAATTGATATGTTTATTCTGGGCAAGATCATTGAGGAGATAGAATGTGTCTTCAATATATTCCCTGAAGGGGATATCGCTCTGTTTCAAGATGAAGTGCTTGTCATCAAATTTTTTGAAATCAAGTAGCTCGTTAACTACCCCCAATAATTTAGCTGCATTCTTTTTAATCCGTTTTATCTTAGATTGGGTAGTCGATAAGTTGGCTGTTTCGGTAATGATTTCATCTAGAGGTGACATGATCAGGGTAAGCGGGGTCCGGATCTCATGCGAAATTTGTGTAAAGAATTTGATTTTCTTTTCCTGTTCTCTTTCGGAATTGATCAACATCTCGCGTTCCACAACAAACTTAATGACAAAGTGTACCCCGAGTGTAAATAGTCCGGCGTATAAGAGGTAGGCCCACCATGTTCTCCAGAGCGGAGGCTTTATATCAATGTGTATTTGTAGTGGGGTACTGCTCCAGATGCCATCATTATTGCTGGCATATACACTGAGTGTATGCTGTCCTTCGGGAATATTGGTATATCTGACACTTGGTGTATTGGTTTCTATCCAACCTTTATCAAAACCTTCGAGCTTATACCGATATCTATTTTTCTGTGGTTTGATAAAATTGGAACTCGAAAAATTGACCGTTATAAAATTCTCGTCATAAAGTAATTGCAACGTATAGTTATTGGGTTGATCACCTTGCTGGATGCGACCATAGTTTAAGGGTGTATCTTGAAGGAATATATTTCTAAAAAGCACATTCGGTTTTTTCTGATTGAAAGTGATTTTTCGGGTGTCGATCGAAACTAAACCATTCAATGTAGTCACGAATAAAAATCCGGCTTCGCTGCTATAGACCTTAGCCCCTTGCATATTCTTAACAGGGAGACCATCATACTGATTAAGGACAGTATGATACTTTGTGCTTGGATCGAAGAAAATCAGTCCATTTTTGCTGCTGATCCAGAAATGTTTGTCGATCATGACAGGCCAACCTAGGGTGTTATTGGGAAATGGGCTTTAAGGGTCACATTATCCTTAACATCGAAATGATATAAATCCCCTTTCGAGGTAAGCCAGATATTGCCATCGGGCGCGACATAAAATCCATTGATGTAAAGTGAGTCAATTTGCTTTATGGATCGCACAGTAGCGCTAAAAGTCTTTTTTCGAAATAGCTTTCCTGATTGCAGGAAATAAATCTGTTGTTTATCATCTGCCTGTATCTCATCTATTGTGTTTGCTGCTAGTGAGGAATCAAACTGTGGTGGTTTTTCCTGTTCCGCAATGTAAAGCCCCTTATTTGTGCCTAGATAGATTCGTTGTGCTGGATCCACGTAAATGCTATAAATATTGTTTTTCAGGTTTAAGAGATCCTTTTCGAGGAGATAATTTTTGGTGTTGCCCGATTTTAGGTCAATGATGGAGTAGCCTCCACCATATTGTGCGGCATATAATTTTTCATCCCGGACATAGAGGTCTTTTATCAGGTTTGATCGGGTAAATTGGGGTTGTGGACTAGTATTCCCCGTAATTTTATCAATTTTATTGATTCCTTCTTCTTCAGTGCCTATCCAAGCAGCATTCTTGGAAACGGCAAAACTACCCACGATATCACTATTCAACCGTTGACTTAATAGCGAACGTGTAGAGTAGGTTTGTATAGGGATAAAATCAGGATAAACTGCGTTGATACCCCCAAAATATGTTCCTAACCAGACTACTTTTTGATTATCGACAAAGATATCATAAATCGAGTTCTGGCTGAGGGAGTTTTTGATGGATGTATTATGTTTGTAATTTGTGAAAACAGGGGATCCATTGAAAACGGAAAGACCTTTCAATGTGCCAATTAATAGTTCTCCATTTGTGTTTTTAATGATTTTACGAACATTATTGCTTAAGAGATTACTATTTCCTTCCGTTAGATTTTCCAATTTTGACTGGAAAAATTAAACAGAAATAGACCATGTAGTTTTGTCCCTACCCAAAGCGTGTTATCTTTCACATACATCGTACTAAAGATTCGTTCCTTTAGTGGTAACTGTGGTAAGCCCAGGTTGCGGGTTTCAGATAGCCGCTTATTTTTATAGGTAAATGATTCGATACCGTTAGCGCTAGCTATTGTATAGGAGTCTGCTCCTGTTTGAACAATAGTTTGTGTATGAGGACGGTCTAAAATTAATTTAAAATCATAAGAGCCTGAGGCGGGAATAGCTATATATAGACCCCTATTTGTACATAAGAAAATATGGGAGGATAGAATTTGTATGTCTGAGATAAGGACTTTCTCGATAAAGGGCTTTCCTGTTTTTAGGAGAGGCTTTCGTTTGTCTATATTGAAAATAAATACCTGAGTAGAGGTAGCTATGAAAAGATCATTATTGTCGTTTATACAAATCTTGTTGATATAATCTAATTTGTTGAATACGCTATCCTGAACTCGAAGGTTTATAATATTCTGTGAGTCATAAATAAACAGATTTGGACCTCCTCCAAACCAAAGTTTTCCCTTTTTATCCTGAGCGATACTCAATACCGCCTGTTTATCTAATACATTGTCCTGTGTTAGTGTTTCAAAACTGAAATTCTGGGCCAAACAAGACATAAATGGGCAAAGTAGCCATGCGGTAATGATTATGTTTTGGATCTGTTTTAAAAGGAAATTCATAGATGAATAAAGGTTATACCATCAAATTTAAGATTTTACCCCTTAATATTTATAAAAATCACCCTATTAAATGACCGCACTTAATCAATTTTGAGCTTGTTAAATAACCAATTTTTAATTATAAAACCAATTTCCTAAAGTATGGCTAAGTTTTACGCAATAGGATTTTCCGCGATGACACTATTTTCTGTAGGTACAGTTCACGCCCAGCAGAAAGTAAATGTAACGGGACAAATCAAAGACAGTCAAGGAACACCATTATCAGGTGTAACAATTCGTGAGAAGGGGGGGACGCTCGCTACTTCCACAAATGTATCGGGAACATATTCCTTATCTGTGAACCCTAACGCAACGCTAGTAATTTCTTATGTAGGATACCAAAATCAAGAGATTGTACTTAATGGCCGCAATGCCATTAATGTAACGTTGGAAAGTGCCAGCTCGGCGATTGATGAGGTTGTTGTTGTGGGGTATGGTAAGCAAAAGAAAGAAAAATTGCTTGGATCAGTGAGTACCGTTGATACAAAACAGATTGAAAACAGACCCGTTACAAACGTTTCAACGGCGCTTAGCGGTGTAGCAGCAGGGGTACAAGTCAAACAAAGCACGGGTAGACCGGGAGCTGACGGCGCTACAATCCGGGTTCGTGGTATAGGGACACTCAATAATTCGGATGCCTTAGTTGTTATCGATGGTATACCTGGTTCAATGGATGCGGTGAATCCCAATGATATTGAAAGCATCTCAGTATTAAAGGATGCATCATCGGCCTCTATCTATGGAACGCGTGCCGGTAATGGTGTTATTCTGATTACAACAAAAAAGGGAAAGGCAAATCAAAAAACACAACTTAACTACTCCGGTATCTTGTCCCGAACCAAACCGATGGGAACTCCTGAGTTTGTGTCAGATTATGTGCGTCACATGGAGCTTATGAATGAGGGGACATTTAATTTGGGAAAACCTGCAAAATTTGCTGAATCTACACTTGATCTTTGGCGAAAAGCCAATGCCGATCCCAATGGTGTACTAGCTGCATCTGGCCTACCTAATTATATCGCTTACCCAAATACCGATTGGACAGATTGGATTTATAATTCGAGCTGGATTCAAAGCCATAATATTTCAGCAACGGGAGGTTCTGAATCGACCAATTATATGCTTTCGGGTCGGATCTTTGATAATCCCGGTATTATGAAAAATACGGGCGCAAAGAAATACGAACTGAGGACAAACCTAAGTACTAAAATCGGAGATCGCTTGACAATTGGAACCAATATGTTTGCATCAACTGAAGACCGGAAAAAGGCGAATGTTGACAATTTGTATAACTTCTTGCGACAATCTACTCCAGGGGTTTATCCGATGTATGATGGTCGATTTGGTGGAGCTGTGGCCGCCGAAGAATCCACCCAATTGAACAATTTGATGCAATATCTCTATGAACCGCAGGGGATGGATAAAGTGTCGAATTTTAACTCGACTATTTTCGCAAATGTAAAGATCATTAATGGATTGACATTCGAAACCAAATTTAATTACCAAACGCGATTCCGTGAACAAACAGGCAGCTCAATCCCAGTTGATAAATATAGCTTTGAGACGAATAAAATCGTCTTTCCCAAAGGCGTTGCCGCCACGCAAGTACTATCGCAGGGGTACGAAAACCTTCGTACACTCACTTTCGATAACGTCCTTCGTTATGAAACCAGCATCGGTAAACATAATATCGGAGCACTATTGGGGCATAATGAATTCAAGACAAAATGGTATAATTTCTCGGCTTCAAAAAGGGGGGTCATAGATCCAACGATTTCCAACATCGGTACGGCGAATGAAATGAATGCTATTGATGGCAACGAATATGAAACAAGTATGCGCTCCTTTTTTGGCCGTGTAAATTATGACTTTGACAGCAAATATCTTGTCGAATTTAGTTTACGACGGGATGCATCTTCCAAATTTGGAAAAGATCTTCAAGCGGGCTATTTCCCATCTGTAGGTCTGGGGTGGTTGCTTTCAAGAGAGTCTTTTATGAAAGGGCTTGAGCCATATGTCCAAAATGTAAAGCTTCGTGGGTCTTGGGGTAAATTGGGGAATGATATGAATAATAGTGATCCGGCTAGAGAAAACTATTTACCGCATTTGCTTTCTATGGCAATGCAGGATACTCCTTTGGCGGATCACAAGTTGGCGGCTTAGAATTGAGCAAATTTGGGAATAGATTATTGGCCTGGGAAGAAAGTGAAAATAGAGAAGTAGGGTTGGAGTTTGCGACCTTTCGAAATAAGGCTTATGTCGAGTTGAATTACTATAACAAATTGACTACGGGAATATTGGTGCCAGAACAATTGCCACTGACCACCGGTACTACTGGAGCGCCTATTGTCAATTCAGCTGCGATGCGTAATAGTGGTATTGAGCTTAATTTGACGTGGAAAGACAAGATCGGTGAATTTCGCTATAATATCGGAGGTAACTTTGCCTATAATAAAAACCAGGTAACCAAACTCAAAGGGCAATTAGTTAGAGGCTGGAATGACGTCAATGGTACAAGTGTTTACAGCACAAATATCGGACAGGTTTCAAATGCAGTAGGTACCAATCAGCGGAATCTCGAAGGGCACATGTTTCAGGAATATTTTTTGAGACAACGTTACAAAGGTGATGGCAGTTACTATGTGAATGGCGGGGCTGTAAATCCCAATGGCGGACCTCGGGATGGTATGATCCGTACGGAAGCTGATTACAAATGGGTGCAGGATATGCAAGCAGCAGGGTACAGCTTCTCTCCTGTAAACAAACTGGGTGTTGAACAATTGTATTATGGTGATTTTCTGTATGCTGATCTCAACGGTGATAAGGTCTATGGCAATGAGAATGACCAGAACTTTACAGGAACATCCAACGCTCCTAAATATATTTATGGTATCAATCTAGGATTTTCTTACAAAGGCTTTGATTTACAGATGCTGTGGTCAGGGGAAGGGAAATTACAATACTATTGGAACGACGAAGGCTATAGTAATAACATCGTTCGCGATGGAAACGGTATTTCTAAGCGAGTTGCAGATGATCATTATTTTTATGATCCAGCTAATCCTAGCGATCCGCGAACCAATATCAACGGATCTTATGCCCGTCTAAAATACAACGGTGAGACAATTAACAATGTCGCCAATAATTTCTACCTCTATGATGCAGATTTTATAAAATTGAGAAACTTGCAGATTGGCTACACATTTAACAGTAAACTAACTGAACGCTTACATGTGCGCAATTTACGGGTGTATTTCTCTGGAGAGAACTTGCTTATGTTTACGAAGTTTCCTGGTGCCGATCCTGAAATTGGAGCGGGAGCAAAATATCCTACGATGAAGCAATATGCTTTTGGATTGAATTTTGGATTTTAATACGAAGATATATGAAGAAGATACTAAATATCGAAAAACAAAGATTGTCTGCGTACTGCAAACAATATAATAAATATATGTGGCGTATATCTGCGCTTGCAATTTTGCTGGGAACTATGGGATCTTGTAAAAAAGATCTGCTGGATATTAGTTCGAATACACAAGTTCCAGAGGATAAAATGTGGACAACGGACAATTATACTGATCTTGGTGTAAATGCAGTATATCAAGCGCTACGCTTTGGATATGCAACGGGTGGTACAAATAATCGGGAACTCTATCAGTATGATCGTTTATCCAACACGTTGATCCCAAGGGGCGGAGACCCACTGTTGAATGCATCCACAAGTACTTCAAATGGACTTTTGCAGATGTTTGGAAAGAATTATATGAGAGTGTTCACCGCGCGAATGATGCTATCTATGGATTAACCAATATTTCACCATCGGCCCCTGAGAAGAAAGCGCGTCTACTCGCAGAGGTTAAATTCCTAAGAGCGTTCTATTATTACAGGTTGAATCAGTTGTATAGAGGGGTGCCATTATATGATACACCGATTAACTACAATGAAGCAACCAACCCCAGAAATACAGAAAAGGAAGTTTGGGATTTTATCTTGAAAGATCTGACGGAATCTATCACTGAGACGAATTTACCAGCAAAGTTGCCCGCAGGAAGTAAAGATTTGGTCGTATTACGAGATCAGCAGCATACGCACTACGAGGTAAAGTTTATATGTATCTACAAGATTGGGATAAAGCAATCGCAGATTTTCAGTCAGTTAAAGATGCCGGACACCAGTTGTTCCCAGATTATAAGACATTATTTACTGCCGCCAATGAAAAGTCAGATGAGATGATTTTCTCAATTCAGAATATCGCTTTGGACAACTTTGGATCGACAACACAATTCAGTTTCGGAAGCCGCTCCGCTTTTGGCTCCAATTGGAATACTTACATGGTCAGTCCGGATTTTGTAGATTTATACGAGAACAAAGATGGTAGCAAATTTAGTTGGGATGACGTAATCCCTGGTTATAATGCGATGGCACCTGACAAAAGAGAGATATACTTTATCCGTAATAATGTACAACAGGTAGCTGAAGCAAATAAAAAGCCGTCGAAATACACTGACCTTATTGACCCGAAACGAGGATTGGATTTTAAACTTTATTTGCCTACTGGCAATGAGGAAAGATTAAAAAAGGCCTACGACAATCGTGATCCACGCTTAAGTGCAAATGTTATTCTCCCTTATTCAACTTTTGTTGGGACAAATCTCGGAGCTGATCAGACATTTACATCGAGATGGCCACATATTGAAGAATTTAACAATGTGTTTGATCTGCGCACTGACGATCAACCGAGATTTTTTATATCCCGCGTAAATTTGTGTACGAAGGTGGAAAACCATCTATTCCGAGTCGTGTAGCTGGTGATATAGATTATCCAGTGATCCGTTATGCAGATGTGCTGTTATTGTGGGCAGAGGCACTTAATGAAAAAGGACAGGAAGCAGCAGCGGTGGCCAAAGTAAATGAAGTACGAACGCGGGCCGGGGTAGGACTTTTAAATAGTTCGGCTGTTACCACGGTTAAAGATAAAGCAGATCTTACCAGTCGTATCCGTAATGAACGTAGAAGAGAGCTGTTTGGGGAAGGGGTTATTTACTTTGACGAATTGCGGTGGAAATCCCTCAAAGATCAAGTTTTTAGCGGTAATGCGGGGAACAAACAACCATGGGGCGGAATCGTAGATAGGTATACCTATTTGGGAGACCAACTACTGGTATGGCCTATCCCAGAGTTAGAAAGGCAACGAAATCCTAGTCTAACACAGAATACAGGCTGGAATAATTAATGGGAAATAAATTCATTCTGTAAAGAAACTGTTATCAATCGCTTGTGTAATCGTTTGCTAGAGCGATTGATTCTTTTAGTTTGTTTTTCTATATTAAAATAAAGATTTTTAGTGTTTTATGTGAGCTTGTTGAGCACACATTATTTATAAACCATTATCGATGAAGAGAAGATCTGTATTAAAATTGTTAGGCGGTGTTGGCGTTGGTGCATTGACGGCATCGTTGCCAATGGGGGCGAAGGCAAGTGTTTTATCTGATGAAGGCATAAGTTATGCAGGGAATGACCGTGCTTATTGGGTTTCAATACTAAGCAAGATGGCTACACCTATATTGAATAATATCAGTAAACAGCAATGGCGCAAAAAGATGCCGATGGAGGTAAGTCCTACTTTTGACAGTAGAGATCCGGGCGTTGGATACCTCGAGGCTTTCGGTCGACTGCTGGCAGGTATGGCCCCTTGGCTGGCTTTACCTGATGACAGCTCTGAAGAAGGAAAGCTACGTAAAAAATTACGTGATCAGGCCTTATTGGGGATTCAATATGGTGTAGATCCTCAATCCCCGGATTATTTTACATGGCGAGGTCCTTCATCGCAAACACTGGTAGATGCAGCACATCTCGCCCTTGCGTTTCTAAGGGCACCCAAGGCACTGTGGGAACCATTGGATCAGGTAACAAAGAAAAGGGTTGTCGAAGAATTTAAACAACTACGTAAAATTAAACCTAATGAAAGTAACTGGTTACTTTTTGCGGCCATGACTGAGACGTTTTTACATTATACCGGTGAGGAGTGCGCACGAGAAAAAATAGATTATGCTGTAAATAAATTTGATACAGAATGGTATGTGGGCGATGGGTGGTATAGTGATGGTGCTCACTTTAGTTTCGATCATTACAATGGTTACGTTATTCACAATATGCAGGTTGAAGCACTGCGCCATAATATAAACGTAGATAAGAAATACAAAGAAATGTTTGATCGTGCTTATAAAAGGATGCAACGATATGCACATCACTTGGAACGCATGATTTCCCCAGAAGGTTATTATATGGTAGTTGGTCGCTCTTCAACATATAAGAATGCTGCTTTTCAACCCCTGGCTGCAGTGGCTCTTGAAAATAGGCTGCCAGAGGATATTTCTAAGGGTCAGGTGCGAGCTGCCTTAACTGCAATACTGAGACATATTTATATTGATAAGACTTTTTCACCTTCTGGATGGCTTAGTATGGGGGTAGTTGGTGACCAGCAGCAGAATTTGGCAGATTACTATACGAATGCTGGCTCTATGTATGTAGCTTCTTTATCCTTCCTTCCTCTCGGATTGCCGGCTAATGATGAATTTTGGACTTGTAGTCCAGAAAGTGGACTTCGCAAAGTGCTGGAATGCGGAACAGTTTCCGAAAGATTATTATGTAAATTATTAAAAACTCAAAAAAATAACGTTTTAAATGAACATTCGAAATTATTTAATCCTATTTGGAATAGTAGGATTTGCTCTTCAAGGGGTTTCGTGCCAGACTAAAAGAGGGCTTGCCAAGAATAAGTTAAACCTTGATTCAGCTTTTGTGAATGAAAATCTGGAAGATGCAAAAAAACAAATTAGTTACCTCGCTGCTTCTGTTAAAGAAGCCGATATTCCTACGACTTTCCAAAATGGTAAATATGTGAATTGGGGGTCTAGTTGGTGGTGTTCTGGTTTTTATCCAGGTACTGTATTGTATCTTTACGAATATTCGAATGATACGAAATTGTTAGATGAGGCTAAACGAAAGTTGAAATATTTAGAAAAAGAAAAGAATAATAAAGGTACGCATGACCTGGGTTTTATGCTTTACTGCAGTTTTGGAAATGCATTAAGATTGACAAATGATTCTAGTGCTTATAAGAATGTGCTGAGTACAGGTGCTACTTCTTTGGCTACACGTTATAAGGATGCGACAAAAACTATTCGATCATGGGATGGTGGTAAGAATTGGGATGGGCAATCTTGGACTTATCCGGTTATTATAGATAATATGATGAATTTAGAGTTTTTAATTGAGGTATCCAAGATGACAGGTAATTCAAGTTATGCTGACATCGCAATTAAACATGCGGATGCAACAATGATCAATCATTATAGAAAAGACTATAGTTCTTATCATGTTGTTGATTATAACAGTAAGGATGGAAGTATAATCTCGAAGAAGACTGCGCAAGGGGCTTTTGATGAATCAGCTTGGTCTAGAGGCCAAGCCTGGGGTTTGTATGGATATACCATGATGTTTAGAGAAACTAAGGATCAAAAATATCTACGGCAGGCACGAAATATTGCAAATTTTTATTTGAATCATCCAAATTTGCCCCAAGATTTAATTCCGTACTGGGACATGGATCAAAATAAATTAAGTGCTTCAAGTAAATATTACAAACAGAAAGATCTGCGTGATGTATCAACTGCTGCTGTAATGGCTTCTGCTTTATTGGAACTTGCTCAATATACTGATGGGGCTGAAAGTCAATTATATATTGTCAAAGCAGAACAAATGTTGCGGTCATTATCTTCTAAACCTTATAAGGCGGAGTATAAGGAAGTTGGTGGTTATATACTGAAACACAGTGTGGGATCTATTCCACATGAGACAGAAGTTGACGTTCCCTTGACTTATGCGGACTATTATTATGTAGAAGCTTTAGTCCGATATAAAAGACTGTTGGATGGGCAATCTGTCATCAAAATGTAGATTACTGTTAATTTAAAAACGCACATGAACTATCCGCAGCTTATATGCTATGGATAGTTTTTTAAGTTCGTATTGGTTGTATTTTATTTTATTATTTCCCATTAAACTCTGATGATTTATCTTCTTATTATATATTATTGAATTAGGATGCTCACTTACTGTTCTTGTTATTTCTCAATTTATTTTAATATCTCGATTAGTTAGTTTTTTAAATATTCGATCTAGACAAAAAAATAAAAAAATAATGTGCTAATAATTTGGTAGTTAGAAATTTCTTCGTACTTTTGCAATCCCTTATTGGGGGAAATACGTCTTGAGCGAAGCCCTACTGCTTCGATGGACTTTTAATTAATTAATTTACAACATGTCAGGTATTATTGGAAAAAAAGTAGGAATGACAAGCCTGTTTGATGCAGAGGGAAAAAACATTCCGTGTACTGTTATTCAAGCTGGTCCGTGCGTGGTTACGCAGATACGTACGGAAGAGAAAGATGGCTACGCTGCTGTTCAACTTGGCTTCGATGAAGCTAAAGAAAAGAACACAACGAATTCTTTAAAAGGGCACTTTGCGAAAGCAAATACAACGCCTAAGCGTAAGCTGGTAGAGTTTAAAACTTTCCCAGATGCAAAACAACTTGGTGACGTAGTTGACGTTACACTATTTGAAGAAGGGGAGTATGTTGACGTAGTCGGTACTTCTAAAGGTAAAGGTTTTCAAGGTGTAATGAAACGTCATGGATTTGGTGGTGTAGGTGGTGCGACTCACGGTCAGCACAACAGATTACGTGCTCCAGGTTCAATTGGTGCGGCTTCTTGGCCTTCACGTGTATTTAAAGGTATGCGTATGGCGGGTCGTATGGGTGGTGACAGAATTAAGTTCAAAACTTACAAGTTTTGAAAGTTTATGCTGATCAAACCTAATCGTTGTTAGTGGTTCCATCCCAGGAGCTAAAGGTTCTTATGTAGTTGTAGACAAATAGGAAATGGAAGTTAAAGTTTTAAATTTATCAGGTAAAGAAACAGGTGCCAAGGTGCAACTTCCTGAGTCGGTATTTGGGTTAGAGCCTAACGATCATGCGATCTATTTGGACGTGAAACAATACTTAGCGAATCAACGCCAAGGAACTCACAAATCTAAACAACGTAATGAAATCGCGGGTTCAACTCGTAAATTACACAAACAAAAAGGTACTGGTGGTGCTCGTGCGGGTTCTATCAAATCTCCATTGTTTAATGGTGGTGGTCGTGTATTCGGTCCTCAACCACGTGATTACAGTTTCAAATTGAATAAAAAATTGAAACAAGTAGCACGTAAATCAGCGTTAAGCTACAAAGCAATTGATAACAATGTTGTAGTATTGGATGAAGTTAAATTTGACTCAATCAAAACTAAAAATTATGTTGCTTTTGTAAATGCTTTGAATGTAGCAGATGAGAAAACTTTATTGGTTTTATCAGCGCAAGATAATAACGTTTATTTATCAAGCAGAAACTTGAAAAAAGTAAAAGTAACAACTGTAGATCAATTAAATACATATGATGTATTAAATGCGGCTAAGTTATTATTTACTACAGGTTCGCTTAAAACTTTGGAGGAGGCATTAGCTAAGTAATATGGACATTATTAAAAAACCTATCTTAACTGAGAAAGCTTCATTTTTAACGGAAAAATTAAACCGTTATGCTTTCAAAGTAGATCACAGAGCTAACAAAATTCAGATCAAAACAGCTATTGAGGCTATGTTTGGTGTTACTGTTCTTGCGGTTAATACTGCAGTAGTAGCAGGTAAAGCAAAAAGCCGTTACACAAAAGCAGGTTTCGTATCTGGTAGAGCTCCTAAGTATAAAAAAGCTGTCATTACAATTAAAGATGGCGAAACTATTGACTTTTACAGTACTATATAATTAGAGATGGCAGTTAAAAGATTCAAACCGGTAACCCCTGGTACTCGTTTCAGAGTAGGCGCTGACTATTCTGACGTAACAACTAATGTTCCTGAAAAATCATTAGTAGTTGGAAGCAACAAAAGATCGGGCGGTCGTAATAAATCCGGTAAAATGACTATGCGTTACATCGGTGGGGGACACAAGAAAGTATACCGATTAATAGATTTCAAACGCGATAAAAAAGATATCCCTGCAACAGTAGCTACAATTGAGTACGATCCAAACCGCACAGCACGTATTGCATTATTGCATTATGCTGATGGTGAGAAACGTTACATCATCGCTCCAGCTGGTTTAAAAGTTGGAATGACTGTAGTAGCAGGTGAAAAAGTTGCCCCAGAAGTAGGTAATACTATTCCATTAGCAAATATTCCATTGGGTTCTATCATCCATAACATTGAGTTGAACCCTGGTCAAGGTGGTTCAATCGCTCGTTCGGCTGGTACTTATGCGCAATTGTCTGCTCGTGATGGTAAATACGCTATTATTAAATTACCTTCAAGTGAAACACGTATGATCTTATTGACTTGCGTGGCTACAATCGGTTCGGTATCTAATCACGATAGAAGAATTGAAGTGTTAGGTAAGGCTGGTCGTAACCGTTGGTTAGGACGTCGTCCAAGAGTTCGTGGTGTAGCTATGAACCCTGTCGATCACCCTATGGGTGGTGGTGAGGGTCGTACCTCAGGAGGTCAGCCTCGTTCACGCACAGGTGTTTTAGCTAAAGGCTTCAAAACACGCGACAAGAAGAAAACATCGAATCGTTACATCATTGAGAGAAGGAAAAAATAATGGCTCGTTCAATTAAAAAAGGTCCTTATATCGATCACAACTTAGAAGGAAAAGTTCTTTCTATGAATGAAACTAACAAAAAGTCAGTTATCAAAACATGGTCTCGCAGATCAATGATTTCTCCTGATTTTGTTGGTCATACCTTTGCAGTGCACAACGGGAATAAATTTATCCCTGTTTATGTAACGGAAAACATGGTAGGTCACAAATTAGGCGAATTCGCTCCTACGCGTACATTCAGAGGCCACGCAGAAAAGAAAAAATAATAGGTAATGGAAGCAACAAAAAAACTTAAAAAGTCTGTTTTAATAAAACAGCGCAAAGAGCAAGAGAAAGCTCAAATAGGAGGAGCTTCTACTGCCAAATTATTAAATTGCCCTACTTCACCTCGTAAGATGCGTTTAGTAGTGGACTTAATTCGTGGCGAGAAAGTAGAGAATGCTTTATATATTTTGAAGCATACAAGCAAGGAAGCAGCAATCCGTGTAGAGAAATTATTATTATCTGCAATTAAAAACTGGGAAGCTAAAAACGAAGGTAAATCAGTTGAAGATAGTCAATTATACGTTAAAGAAGTATCAGTAGCAGGTGGTCGTCAATTGAAAAGATTACGTCCAGCTCCTCAAGGTCGCGGTTACAGAATTCGTAAACGTTCGAACCATGTTACTTTGATCGTTGACAGTAAATCTAACGTTGAACAAAACTAATTTATTGAGAAATGGGACAAAAAGCAAATCCAATAGGTAGCAGATTAGGAATCATCAGAGGTTGGGATTCTAATTGGTTCGGAGGAAAAAACTATGCCGATAAATTAGTAGAAGACGAAAAGATTAGAAAATATCTTTCTGTTCGTATAGCAAAAGGTGGTGTAGCAAAAGTTGTTATTGAAAGAACTTTAAAACGTATCACAGTAACTATTCATACAGCAAGACCTGGTATCGTTATCGGTAAAGGTGGTCAGGAAGTTGATAAGATTAAAGAAGAGTTAAAGAAAATCACTAAGAAAGATGTTCAAATTAACATTTTCGAGATCAAACGTCCTGAGTTAGATGCAAAATTAGTAGCTGAAGGTATCGCTAAGCAATTAGAGGCTCGTATTTCATTCCGTCGTGCAATGAAAACTACAATTGCTTCGACAATGCGTATGGGTGCTGAAGGTATCAAAGTAATGTGTTCTGGTCGTTTAGGTGGTGCTGAAATGGCACGTTCTGAGCAGTACAAAGAAGGAAGAACTCCTTTACACACATTACGTGCTGATATCGACTATGCATTAGCTGAAGCATTAACTACTTACGGTAAAATCGGTATCAAAGTTTGGATCTGTAAAGGTGAGGTTTACGGTAAACGTGACTTATCTCCAAACATTGGTCAAGCTTCTGGTGTGAAAACGCGTGGTGGAAACGAAGGTGGTGCTGATCGCCGTGACAACCGTAAAGGTGGTCGTGGTGGTGACCGTCGTGGTGGAAACAATAATCGTGGTGGAAACAACCGTGGTGCAAAAAGAGATTAATTAATAATAAGATTTTAATATATCCCGTCTCTGGCGGGATTAAAATAGATAACGAACATGTTACAGCCAAAAAGAACAAAGTTCAGAAAGATGCAGAAAGGACGTATGAAAGGTAACGCTTCTCGTGGAGCAGAGTTAGCTTTCGGTTCATTCGGTATCAAATCATTGGAGGAAGCATGGATCACAAGCCGTCAAATCGAGGCAGCTCGTATTGCAGTGACACGTTACATGAAACGTGAAGGTCAAGTTTGGATCCGTATCTTCCCTGATAAACCTGTTACTAAAAAACCTGCAGAGGTACGTATGGGTAAAGGTAAGGGAGCTCCAGAATACTGGGTTGCCGTAGTCCGCCCAGGCCGTATGTTATTTGAAGCAGAAGGAGTATCTTTAGAAATTGCTAAAGAAGCTTTACGCCTTGCTGCTCAGAAACTTCCGGTTCAAACTAAGTTTGTTATACGTAGAGATTACGTAGAAGCATAAATCGTTGGTAATATCATTTTTAGCCTTAGGACCGTTACTCCTAAGGCTATATATAAACTAATGATAACCCAATATAACAACTGAAATAAAATGAAAAATTCAGAAATTTTAGAATTATCAACAGAGGATCTAGCTGCTCGTTTAGTACAAGAGAAAGCTGCCCTTAGCAAATTGAAATTTGCACATGCTGTTTCTGCAATTGAGAACCCTAATGTAATCAAAACGGCTCGTAGAGAAATCGCTCGTCTTAGTACGGAGTTGACTGCTCGTAAAGCTGCAGCTAAAAAAGAAACAGCCTCTGAGGCATAAATTAAAGTCGAAATGGAAAGACAATTAAGAAAAACAAGAATCGGCTTAGTAGTTAGCAATAAAATGGAGAAATCTATCGTAGTAAAGGTTGAGCGTAAAGTGAAACACCCTATCTATGGTAAATTCGTTAAAAAAACTACTAAATTTACCGCTCATGACGAAACTAATACCTGTGGTATCGGCGATACGGTATTAATTATGGAAACTCGTCCGCTGAGTAAGACTAAGAATTGGAGATTAGTAGAAATATTAGAAAGAGCTAAATAACATGGTACAACAGGAATCAAGACTAAATGTTGCTGATAACAGCGGAGCTAAAGAAGTTTTAGTAATCCGTGTGTTAGGTGGCACAGGTAAGCGTTATGCTTCGATAGGTGATAAAATTGTTGTTACCATCAAAAGCGCTTTACCTTCAGGAAACGTAAAAAAAGGTACTGTTTCTAAAGCTGTAGTTGTTAGAACTAAAAAAGAAATTCGTCGTAAAGATGGTTCTTATATTCGTTTTGATGACAATGCTGCAGTATTATTAAATAATAATGATGAACCACGTGGTACACGTATCTTTGGCCCAGTTGCTAGAGAATTACGTGAGAAACAGTTCATGAAAATTGTATCACTAGCACCGGAGGTTTTATAATTATGGCATACAAAAAAACAACAACAACTACACACAAAATCAAGATCAAAAAGGTGATTTAGTGAAAGTTATCGCTGGTAACTCTAAAGGTGTTCAAGGAAAAGTATTGCAAGTTTTAGTGGATGCTAATAGAGCTGTTGTAGAAGGCGCTAATATCATCAAAAAACACACTAAACCAAGTGCGGCTAATCCTAATGGTGGTATTATTGAAAAAGAAGCAGCTATCCATATTTCTAACTTAGCTTTCATTGATCCTAAAACAGGAGCTCCTACACGTGTAGGTCGTAAAGTTAATGAAGATGGTAAAATTGTTCGTGTAGCAAA
The DNA here is from genome assembly GCF_001006065.1 of Sphingobacterium sp. IITKGP-BTPF85. Lineage (NCBI taxonomy): Bacteria > Pseudomonadati > Bacteroidota > Sphingobacteriia > Sphingobacteriales > Sphingobacteriaceae > Sphingobacterium > Sphingobacterium sp. IITKGP-BTPF85. The sequence goes on along the minus strand of NZ_ASZT02000116.1, from coordinate 263 downwards.
AAAATCAGGGGAGGAAATTAAATAATGACTTACGTACCAAGATTAAAAGTGAAATATGCGGAGGAAATCCGTACTGCACTTAAAGAAAAATTCCAGTATAAAAGTGTTATGCAGGTTCCTAAGCTTGAGAAAATCGTTGTTTCACAAGGTGTAGGTGCTGCTACTTCAGATAAGAAATTAATTGATAATGCTCTTTCAGAGTTAACATTAATTACTGGTCAACAAGCTGTTGCAACTAAATCGAAAAAAGATATCTCAAACTT
>NZ_ASZT02000115.1:0-17369 GCF_001006065.1 Sphingobacterium sp. IITKGP-BTPF85 | reverse complement strand
TTTATGGATGCTTTCAAGTGGAAACAAGAGGAGATTGATCTCTTGGTCAACATTTTTGCTGCAAACACTAAAAGCCAGACAGGGCAATCATTCCGCAAGCGTCTGATGGATTCACAGACCTATGGGCTGTCACAAGGAAAGAAAGCCGATGAATACCTTGCTAGAGCCTTTAGGCAGGATCTAGAAGCAATGAACTATGTTATCGATGTTTATGCCGGAGGTAGGAAACCAAATTATCCGCGTATTGATTCGATTTCTTTTAATATTACCAATAAATCATATCTATACTTGCTTAAAGATGTGGCCCAAGACGTTCTCAAAGATGTGCAACAACCTAAGTTAGCCTTCTACGAATCACTTTGGACAGCTGTTAGGCTATTGGAAGTCAACGAAAGATGGGACGTGGCACAATTGGAACCTTTGATGGAGTTGGAAAATAAGAAAGCATATGAAGCGATCCGAAAAACAGATTTTAGTCGCTATCCTTACAGCCTGTTATTGACTTTAGGAGCAGGACCAGATCAATACGGTCAACCTATCAGCCCCGGCGGAATGTTGCGTTCCAGAATGGCGGCACGGAGTTACTTCGATGGATTGGCTCCCTTTATTATGGTTTCAGGTGGGCGGGTACATCCCTACAAGACACCCTATATCGAAGCATTGGAGATGAAAAAATACCTGATGCAGGTACTCGGTGTACCCGAAGAAGCTATTTTGATCGATCCACATGCGCGCCATACCACCACCAATCTACGTAATACTTCCCGAATCCTGTTGACTTATGGATTTCCGCAAGATAAATTTGCAATTGTTAACAGCAGTGTACCACATATCGATGCCGTTCAAAATATGGCCGATCGCTGCATGCGAGAATTAGGATATATTCCGTATGAGCTTGGAAAACGCATCAGTGACGTCATTGTGGAGTTTAAGCCTCGTATAGAATCTCTAACTATAGATCCGGATGAACCGCTAGATCCTTAGCTGTTTTTGATTCTTTCTTCAATTTTTATATATTCCCATTGTTCAACCCATAATTACAGTAATTTACAGGTCTCTTTTAGAGACCTGTAAATAGCGTTATGAAAAAATACTTGAAACACTTATCGGCCAGCTTTCTAATAATATTAAGTCCTGTCTTGGCACTCTACGCACAGTCAAAGACTGAATTGACAAATGTATTTTTAGGATCTTCCGGAGATCACGGGCAATTATCTCCGGCAGCATCTTCACCTTTTCATCAGATGAGTATCGCTCCTCAAACCTATCCCACGTTGCATATGGGTTATGAGCACCTAGCTAAAGAAATACTGGGGTTTACCCACAATAGATTTGAAGGTGTAGGTTGTAAGGGGAGTGGAGGTCTCATTTTGGTAAAGCCATTTCTGGGACATCAGGATGATGGCACACCTCTGATTAAAGAGCAGGAAATGGCCGGACCCGGATATTATGATATTGCCTTAAGGGATCGTATAAAAGCACAATTTGCAGTGCATGAAAACTTTGGAATTCATCAATATACTTTTCCTGAAGGAGAAAAAGGACTGACATTAGATCTTGCACATGTAGTCAATGGTGCATTTGTATCCAACACCTATACCATTGACAAGAATGGTATCATCAAAGGAACTGTCAGATCAAAAACAACGTGTGGTGTAGGTATTTACAGCGTGCATTATGCAATCTCCGCCACATCTGGCAACCTTTGGACAGGAACGGATAATCTCTTGACGCTTCATCTAGAAAAGCAGGTGAAAAAAACAATATTACGGATCGCTTTTTCTGCTGTAAGTCCAAATTATGCTGAGGCCACTTTAAACGTTAATAGCAATAAAACTTACGATCAGGTAAAAACTTCTTCCGATAATCGCTGGGAAAGTTATCTGTCAGGTATTATAGTCAAAGGAGATCCTGAGCGCGAGAAGCTTTTCTATTCGTTGCTTTATCGTACCCTTCAGTCACCCTATCAGATTGATGAATCAGACGGCACCTATAGAGGCACAGATGGACAAGTTCACCAGTCCAAAGGCAGACGTTATCATGGATGGGCCATCTGGGACAATTACAAAACACAGTTGCCCCTGTTAGAACTGCTCTATCCTAAACAGTATCAGGATATTGTTTCTTCGGTTTCAGATCTTTATCGTTATGGAAAATTTGATTTTGCAGGACCAAACGAGCCAGCAAACTCTGTTCGAACAGAACACGCTGCGGTAGTGCTTTTAGATGCCCATAAAAAAGAATATGATATAAATCTAACCGCTATCCGTGACTCCTTGGTGCACGACACGCTGCGTTTTGATTTTTCAAAACCAGATAAATATTTAGAAGCCGCTTATGATATGTGGGCTATGGCAGGTTTACTGCCAGAAGACAGGAAGCATTACCTGGACCGGGCAAGTAGTTACAGAACAGTTTGGTTAAAAGAATTTAAAGATCTCAATCGTCCGGATGTAGACCGTATGTCAGCAAGAAATATGTATCAAGGTACAATCCGTCAATACCGCTGGAATGTACCTTTGATATGCAGGGATTAGTAGATCTGGCGGGAGGTAAAGAAGCATTCACGGAACAATTGAATGATTTTTTGATCATCATTACTTTAATCGCGCCAACGAACCCGATATACAATCACCCACATCCTATTATGCCAGCAGTAAGCCATCACGCTATCAATCATTGATACGGGAGCTGGCTCTGGATACGGTAATACAATATTACTTTAATGACAATAGCCGTGGTATCGATCCCTTCATAGATCGAATCTACAAGAACCAACCTAAAGCATTTGTACGTACCATGGATGACGATGCCGGCGCCATGTCAGGCTGGTTTGTATTGACGGCACTGGGTCTACATCAGCCTTTGATCGGACAGCCTATTTATTATGTCAGCGTCCCTTTATTTCCAGAGATCGTTGTACAGCGGGGAGAGCAGAAACTTAAGATTAAGGTGCTCAACTATAACGATAAAAACAACTATGTCAAACGGATTTTGCTCAATGGTAAAGATATCAACAGAATTTGGTTACATCATGAAGAACTTGATAAAGGTGGATTACTGGAGATAGAAGCCAGCGCCGAACCTTCTACTTATGGTACAGATAATATCTGGGTTTCAGATCTGAAAGAATGAGATTAAAATCTGATTGATAAAGCACCGTTTGAAATCACCAAACGGCAGCTTTATCGATTTGGTATTGAAATTTAGCCCTCATCGATTCTTTTATAAGTATTCGTAGCAATATCCTGATTCCCTGCAAAAGGAAAAAACACGAGAAAGCCACCTGCTGTGGTTTCTATCCCATAATCACTTAACAATTTGTTTTTAATCATTCGTCAAAAGAAGCTCACGTTAAACAGTTAAAGATAAAAATTATGTCGGAATTATTTAAAGTACAACAGAGGAATGTTAATACGTTATGCCGTATTTCGACTGGCAACATGCAGTTGATAAAAAAATAATATTCTAATTCCAATAATTAGTTTATAATTGCTATTCATTATAAAAAAATGATTATGAATAAAGACTTATTACAGATTGGTGCCGAAGCATTGAGAAAAGCCGCGCTAAATGAAGATTCCAAAGCCTATATATTAGCAAATCCTGTTTTGTTCCAACTTTTTAAAAAAGCAGCTGATCGATACATCGGCGGTGAAACTCTTGAAGAAACGATTGTTAAAGTTAAGGCTTTAAATAACCTAAAAGCTTCAATAGAATTTATGGGTGAAAGTACCCGAACAGAGCAGGAATCAAATGCCGCCACCGAAGAGTTTATTCGTATCTGTAAACAAATCAGATTACTACAGTTGAATTCGACAGTATCTTTAGATCTGTCACATATAGGATTAGCAATATCTCAAGACCTTTGCTTACATAATTTAGATGCCATTTGTCAAGAAGCATCCAAATCTGGTATTGAAGTTATTATCAGTGCAGAAGGAACTGAAAGAACTGATGCAGTCCTAAATACCTATCAAAAAGCAATAAAAAACTATGATCAATTGGCAATTACCCTACAGGCATACCTCTATCGTACAAAAGATGATTTTAAAGAGATAATAAAAGAAACCGGAAGAATCAGAATTGTAAAGGGTGCTTTTGAAACAGCTAGTGGACTCTCCATGCCAAGAGGTGAGATGCTAGATGATGTTTATTTAAGCTATGTTGATCAGTTACTGGCGCAAAATCATAAATGTTCAATTGCTACACATGACAAAAATATACAAGCACATGCTCAAATATTGATTGAGAAGTACAAGCCAACGAAAGAAAACTATGAGTTTGAAAGTCTCTATGGTATTTGTAATGATCAACTTCTTCAGCTTCAGGAACAAGGGTACCAAACCAAACTCTATTTTGTTTACGGAAAAGAATGGTACTTATACTTATGCAATCGGATCGCAGAATATCCGATGAGTATATTTCAAGCCTTGAATGATATTACAAAATAGGGTACAAGAAGCGATCGCATTTTTGCGATTATAACAAAAGTGGAATTCATGGGGCTGATTAAAGAATGATGATTTAAAAGGATAATTGATAAAATGGATAACAGGAGAGATTTTCTAAAAAAGCGGCGATGCTAACAGGTGGTATGTCCTTGTCGCAACTGCTACCTCAATCTATTGCTAAGGCCATGGCTATAGATCCTACATTAGGGAGTACGTTTTACGATGCAGAACATGTTGTGCTGCTTATGCAAGAAAATAGATCATTTGACCATGCATTTGGCACGCTAAGGGGAGTTCGAGGATTTAACGATCCACGTGCTATCCGGCAGCCCAATAACCAAAAAGTCTGGTTACAGACACAAGCTGATGGTAAAACATATGCTCCTTTTCGACTGGATATTAAAGATTCTAAAGTCACCTGGATGGGCTGTCTACCACACAATTGGACAGACCAGACCGATGCCCGCAATCAGGGCAAAATGGATCGATGGCTGGATGTAAAACGTTCGGGATTTAAAGATTTTAAAGAGATGCCCTTAACATTGGGTCATTATACGCGTGAAGATATACCGTTCTACTATGCAATGGCCGATGCATTTACCATCTGCGATCAACATTTTTGTTCCAGTCTAACAGGCACCAATCCCAATAGGCTTTATTTTTGGACAGGTAATATTCGAGAAAAACTGACCGATAAAGCACTGGTGTGGAACGGAGATTCCGAGTTCAGTGGTAAAGCCACATGGAAAACTTTTCCTGAACGCCTGACAGATAGCGGGGTGGACTGGAAAATCTATCAAAATGAAATATCCTCCAGTAGTGCCGGTTATAGTGGTCAAGAAAACAGTTGGTTGGGGAATTTTGGGTGTAATGTAATGGAATATTTTCCTCAATATGCTGTCAAATATAGCAAGCGTTATCAAGATTTATTGATTGAAAAACGAAAGCAGATCGACGCAAAACTTGAAGAGCTAAAGGAAAAAGGCATAGCAACTGGGGAAGAGTACGAGAAATTACAAAAACGACTGCAAGAAACCTTAAAAGAGCAAGAGCTGTATACGGACGAAAACTTTGAGAAGTTAAGTGCGCACACAAAAGAAATCCACCGACGTGCATTTGTGAATAACAGTGCTGCTCCCGATTATATGGAGCTCGAGCAGATGGAATATCAAGAAGGTGATGAGACCCGTCACCTCCAAATACCGAAGGGTGACATCTTGCATCAGTTTAGAGAAGATGTCGACACAGGTAAACTGCCAACAGTATCTTGGCTGGCGGCACCACAGCTTTTCTCGGATCACCCGATTCACCTTGGTTCGGAGCCTGGTATGTCAGTGAAGTTCTGGACATCTTAACCAAAAATCCAGAAGTATGGAAAAAGACCATCTTTATCCTTACTTATGACGAAAATGATGGGTATTTTGATCATGTGGCACCATTTGCGGCGCCAAATCCATACCGACAAGATTCTGGTAAAGCTTCTCAAGGCATCGGCACGCGGTTGGAATATGTAAGAAAAGAAGAGCAATATCATCCGAAAGTGGGCGTGAAAGTAACATTGGCTTGGGGTATCGTGTACCGATGATTATCGCCTCTCCATGGTCCCGTGGAGGCTGGGTCAATTCACAGGTGTTTGACCACACTTCACCACTGCAGTTTTTAGAGCGGTTCATAAGTCACAAAACACGTTCTAATATCAAAGAGACTAATATTACAGCATGGAGGAGGGCAGTTTGTGGAGATTTAACCTCCGCTTTTAGACCTTACAAAGGAGAAGTTATAACAAAACCCGAATTTGTTCAGAAAAAGCCATTTATTAAAAGCATTCATCAAGCACAATATAAAGATGTGCCCAAAGGATTTAAAGCCTTAAATCAAGCTGAAATAGATCAAATAGAACAAGATCCTCGAACTTCACCCTACTTCCCGAAACAAGAGAAGGGGAATAGAGATTCATGTGGGCTTCCTTATGAACTCTATGTTGATGGATATTTTGATCAAGAAAATGCAGCATATAAGATCTCCTTTGAGTCTGCAAACCACGTATTCGGTACCGCATCAGCAGGAGCAGCATTTACCGTTTACAGCGAAACTTCTTATCATAATGAACAAGGAAGAAGTTGGAATTATGCTACCGTTGCAGGAGACCGGTTGCAGGATAGCTGGTCATTAGAAGCCTTCGAAAAGCCTGCTTATAAATTAAGCGTTTACGGTCCCAATGGTTTTTTTCGAAGATTTGCTGGAGGTAAAGAAAACCCAAAAATTAAAATTTCTTGTCGTTATGAACGCGATAAAAAAGGTAAAGGATTTACAGGCCGATTGCTGGTTGAGATCGCGAATCATGAAGACCGTCAGGTTGAAGTATGGCTTCACGATAACAGCTATGGACAACCGGAGCGTAACATTAAGGTGCGTGCAGGTTCGACCTCGGTTGCCGAAGTTGATTTATCCAAACAGCATTTTTGGTATGATATAAAAGTAAGCTGTACTGGATACTTGAACTATTTCGAGCAATTTGCAGGACGTATTGAAGTTGGACAAAACGCGAAAAGCGATCCATTAATGGCATAAAAGTCGTAACGATCCTTCTATTATTAAACAAAAAGCATCATACACCTCAAATTGTATGGTGCTTTTACTTAGAAGCAAATTAATAGCGTACCATTGTATATCTGATTCCTTTTATCGGCTATAAGTTTAATTCAATGTTGCTATTACTGCTGACATACTGCTGTCAGTCGCCATCGTTATCTTCGTTTAAATATTAAAAATCAAAAAATGAACAGCATTACTATTGAAGAAAAGAAGATTATCGGTATGACCATTAGAACTACCAATGAAAATGGACAATCTGCAAATGATATCGAATTATTATGGCAAAAATTTTGGAAAGATGAAACTATACATCAACTCGAGCAAAAGATAAATAACGACATCTATGCTGTTTATACAAATTATGAAACAGATTTTACAGGCCATTACGATACCATTATCGGATATGAAGTAAGTACATTAACGGTGGTTCCAGAAGGACTTGTCGGTCTAGTGATCGAAGGGGGAGAATATGCTGAATTTGTGTCCAAAGGAAAGATGCCAGAAGCCGTATTCAATACTTGGTTGGGCATTTGGGGTGATGAAGAATTTAATTCAAAAAGAGCCTACAAAGCAGATTTTACCGTACATGGTGAAAAATACAATGATGGTCCTGAGGCAGAGGTAGAGACCTTAATCTCTGTTAAGTAGTGATCTTTATAGTTTTTTGTTTTTGTAGCGGTACCAAAAAATATAAATAAGATAGTATTAAAATAAAAGCCGTTTGGAATGACCAAACGGCTTTTTATATGACCTTATTTTTGATGCCGTATTTTGCTTCAACTTTTTGAAAATCGAATAGTAAGAGATTCATGCATCATACAATATGAAGTATAACAGCAATATTTAGGTTGTTGCTAAGAAGTAAAATGTTTAAAACACCTTTTTAAACACGTAGATTATTAATCAAATCAAAAGATATTAAATCAAATGGACATGTTTTCATTTAAAAGTTTAGTATTGCTTTTGGTAGTTATTACCAAATCTCTTAAATTATTCCAGCGGTTCAGAAATTCAGTCGGGAAGCTGAAGTAAAATTCTTTAAATTTTTTCAATTGTTAACGTTTTATGTATGATTTGTTTATATTAGTCAAGCCAATCAACGAACCATAAACATGTACGATATTAAGGATTTTAGTGAAGAGCAAAAACATAAAATCGCCATTATGCGTGATGAATATGTGTTTAAGGAGTTCTTCATTAAAAATTTAGAAATTCTGGAGGAATATGCCTTATCCATTGTTAAAGACGATTGTCACGCTGAAGATGTCGCTAGCGAAGTATTTTGGGAGATCTGGAATATGGGTCCAAAGCTTATGGAGATCAAATCAGTGTCTGCATACTTATACCGGGCAACAAAAAATAAATGTCTCAATCTATTAAGAAATAAAATAGTTCGTTACGAATCTGTTGAACTGCATTGTAATACCTTAATCGACGACCTATCTCCTGAAGCACTTCTAATATCTACCGAGAAAATCAAAGAGATTGAATTTGCAATCAATCAATTATCACCAAAAACCAAAGAAGCATTTCTTTTGGTAAAAGACTGCCAGATGACCTATAAACAAGCGGCCGAAAGCATGGGTATCGCAGTCAAAACAGTAGACAGACACATGCAGATTGCAATCGAAAAATTATATTTTCTATTAAAAGCAAAAAAATAACATATCGTATTGGGGATTTTGCTCTTTTCATGTGTCTTGCTATTAAACCATGAATATGTCATCAGCAGATCAGCAATATTTACAATTGATTCATAAAGTTTTGAACCAGTCGATTTCGGGTTCAGAATTGGATGAGCTGTATCGTCTAATGGCTGAAGATGAAAATAGAATCGATCTCTATCTCTTTCTAACACAGAGCAAAAGTATATCTGGAAAAAAAACAATCCCCAAAGAAACACGCTACGAAAGATCAAAGCAAAAATTTATGTCTGCTGCTGTTTCCCAAGAACCTGTAATAGCACAACCAATAGAGCCTGAACGTAAAGTGCGAAAATATAGATTCTCAATAGCAGCAGTGATTATATTTTTCATTTTAGCAATAGGAGTTACTTACATCTCTATGCCAGTAGCTAGTAATGATAGCATCACACTTGTATCCGCCAAGGGAGAGCGTAAATTCTACAGGTTAAAAGATGGTACGGAAATCTGGTTGAATGGCGAGAGCCAATTGGAATATAACACGTCATATGGACATAGTAACCGTGATGTGAAATTATCCGGTGAAGCTTATTTTAATGTTGCAAAAAACAAAAATCTACCTTTTCATGTCGATTCTTATGGCAACAGAATTGAAGTATTAGGTACTCAATTTAATGTCAGAGCCTATCCTGAAGAACAGAAAATGGAAACAGCATTGATTGAAGGGAAGGTCAATCTACAAATAAAAGACAATGGTAAATATCGTCAATATATTATGCTGCCGGGAGATAAAATCGAAGTAACCAACATCATGACCAATGCCATGCGTATCAGTAAAAATAGTCAGAATACTTCTCCTGATAACACACAAGTAATTATTGATATGAAAAAAGCTACCGCTACAAACGGTGAACAACTGGATATTCTTTGGACTAAAAATAAGCTTGTTTTTCAAAATGATCCATTGGAACTTATGACAAAAAAATGGAACGGTGGTACAATAAAACGATTGTCATAGAAAATGAAAGACTCATGAATGAGTCTTTTACGGGTGTATTTGAGGAAAAAACCTGTAAAGATTTACTTGACCTGTTAATTAAAACAGGTGTCAATTTACATTACACAGAAAAACAAGACAGTATATTAATTTATTAAAAACCCAAAATTATGAATCAAACCTTTACAAAAAGGGTATATCGTAACGATATACCCTAAAAGATGAATGAACAAGCACAAAGCCCTAGTAAAGTAATGTGCTTAATTACTAACTTCTAATATCTAAATTATGAAAAAAAATTCACATGTCGTCAGTCATGTGCCAATTCTTTATTACCTAAAGTGGCTCTTCATGGTAAAATTTACGCTGTTGCTTATTGTAGCTTTGGGCTACAACAGTTATGCAAATTCGACACTTGCGCAAGGCAACATTACTTTAAAAAATAAAAGCATAAAGTTTAAAACTTTACTACAGCTGATCGAAAAACAAACTGATCTACGTTTTATCTACAATGACAACCAGATTGACAAATTTGTGATCAGCGATGTAAATGCAATTAAAAAACCATGGAATGAACTGTTAGAACCTATTTTAGAAAAAACAGGTCTTAAAATGCAGGAGATCAATGGTGGCCGGATTATTATTTCACCAATCGTAGTACAGGACCCCAGGTTTCATGGTAAGATCATCGATAGCAAAGGCGAACCTTTACCAGGAGTATCCATTAAGGAAAAAGGATCTGATAGGAGTACACTTACAAATGAAAAAGGAGAATTTACTATTGCGGTTAAAAATACACAAAGTACGATCTTAATCAGTAGTGTCGGTTTTGTATCAAGAGAGGTATCGTACTCATCTGCTTTTCAATCTATTCAGTTAGCCGACGATCTTGCTCAACTTGAAGAAGTCGTTGTCGTAGGTTATGGAGCACAAAAGCGCGTCAATTTGACCGGTGCCGTTTCCGCAATTAGCGGACGTGAACTTGAAAACAGGCCCGTTGTCAATGCAACACAAAGCTTACAAGGGATCGTACCGGGACTGAATGTCAGCGTTGGAGGAAATACTAAGCCTGGTCAAAGTTTCAATCTCAATGTACGCGGAGTTGGAAACATCAGCGGAACCGATGGTCCATATGTACTTGTAGACGGAATGGAGATGTCACTTGCAGACATCAATCCAAGCGATATTGAAAACATTCAGTACTGAAAGATGCGTCGGCATCTGCTATATATGGATCAAGAGCAGCATATGGAGTTATATTGGTAACAACCAAAAAAGGTACAGCTGGAAAAAAAGTAATCAGTTTTACCGGCAATACCGGAATTACTTCACCTGTTAGATTACCCGATATGGCTAATTCCGTAGAATTTGCCAACTTCTTCAATGCAGCGACCTTTAATGCATTGGGTACGAAGCAATATTCGGAAGACAAGATTGCGCTATTGCAACAGTATATCAATGATCCAAGCAGTCTTTCGATTTTTCCAGAAGTCAACACCAACAATTATGCAAGCTGGGAAAACAGTGCCAATGGAATTGCTAACACCAACTGGTTCAATCTGCATTATAAACCAACTGCTCTACGTCAGAATTATACACTAAACATGAGTGGAGGCAATGCAGGTACGCAATTTTACGTATCGGCAGGTTATTACAACGAAGAAGGAATCTTGCGGTATGCAGATATCGACTATAAACGCTATAATTTCAACAGTTCAGTTTCCTCAGATCTGACCTCTTGGCTAAAACTAAAAGCCAATGTTAAATATACCAGAAGCAATAACCAAACGCCTCTAGCAGGATATGAAGACATGTTCTTCCATAATTTAGCGCGTATGCGTCCCAATGTATCACCTTACGATTTTTATGGTAATTGGAATGAACAATCCATGGTTCCATATTTACAGTCGGGTACAAAAGACGATTTGACAAACAATACACTAGCAATATTAAGTGGTTTGGAAATAAGTCCTTTAAAAAACTGGAAGATATTTGCCGATCTCAATTATAGGTTAGATAATGATGCTAATGATATCTTAAAACTCCCAGGCACAATTTATGGCATTGATGGAGCTTCTTACCTTGTAAATCGTTCTGAATACAATATTCCATTAGGAGGCAGTTTTGAGCGTAAAATGAATACTAACAATTATCTCACACCCAACATCTATACCAATTACAAAGTTTCGGTAGACAAGCACAACTTTGATCTCACAGCGGGTTTTCAGCAAGAGCTAAATCAGTTTAAGGAAATCTATGTATCCGCTAGTGATTTGATTAGTTTTGACCGCCCTGGCATAGACTTATCAACAGGAACCAAATCCAGTAAAGAAGCCCGTAATCATTGGGCAACTCGTGGTTTCTTTGCGCGTTTGAATTACAATTTCGACCAAAAATACCTATTGGAAGTGAATGGACGTTATGATGGTTCTTCACGTTTCGCATCCGACAATCGTTGGGGATTCTTTCCATCGGTATCGGCTGCATACAACATCAGTGAAGAGTCATTCTTTAAAGATGAAGTCAGCTGGGTCAATCAACTGAAAATAAGAGGTTCATACGGATCACTAGGAAATCAGGCTGGAGCAGGACTCTATGCGTACTCGGAAAACATGCGCATCATCGTACCAGGTGCCAACGGAGCAGGAGGAAGATATTATTTTGAAAATGGACGCGAGAGTTATATCAACGCTCCGGGTGCTTTCAATCCATTGATCACCTGGGAAACTGTACGTAGCGCCAATTTTGGTCTTGATTTTACGGCATTCAAATACAGATTGACTGGTGCAATTGATATCTATCAGCACAATACCAAAGATATGCTCGGTCCATCTCGAGATGTAGCCGATCTTTTCGGTACAGTACCCGCAAAAAGTAACAATGCTGATTTAAGAACACGCGGTTGGGAAGTTAATGTCAAATGGCGTGATCAGCTTTCCGAAGACTGGAGCTATAATTTGGGCTTAATCCTCACAGATTACAAATCAATGGTTACGAAATATCAAAATCCAACCAAGTTCAATCCGAATGCACAATGGTACGAGGGCAAGACATCTGGTGAAATCTGGGGCTATACTGCTCATCAATTGATCCGTACACAGGCAGAAGCAGATGCTTATAATGAATTGGATCAGTCATTTTTGTCCGCTCGCGATTGGATCCCTGGAGATGTCATGTACCTTGATATCAACAATGATGGAAAAATCAATAATGGAACCAATCGCTTAGGTGATATGGGCGACATTTCTATTATCGGAAACAGCACCCCAAGGTATAGCTATAGTATCTCTGGTGGATTAACGTGGAAAAATTTATCGATGAATATGCTGTGGCAAGGTATTGGTAAAAGGGATTTTAGTCCAGCAGTTGCCGATGCTTATTTCTGGGGAGCAGGTGCCTTAGCACAAGTGACCGTTTTCAAACAACATTTAGATTATTTCTCTGAAAGTAATACTGATGCTTACTATCCAAATCCTTATGCAGCACCTGCAGGTGCCATCAATTCTTATATCAATAAGACACAGCTATCTTCAACCCGTTATTTGCAAAGTGCTGCGTACTTGCGCCTCAAAACCTAACTATCAGTTATAATATTCCAAAATCATTAATACAGCGCTGGAAATTCGAACGCATCAATCTATTCGTTAGTGGCGAAAACTTGTTGACTTTTAGCCCATTGGCGAAAATGTTTGACCCAGAAACCATTAACGGCGGTTCAGGTACTGGGAAGATATATCCCTTGAGCAAAGTGTATTCTTTTGGTCTAAACATTAATTTTTAATCCGAGCAACATGAAACTATATAATCTATATTTATGCCTACTTGCAGCAAGTATTACGATATTTTCAGCATGCAACAGTAATTTTCTGGATCGGGAACCATTGGATCAGCTATCCACAACAGGGAGTTTATCTTCGACCAATGAGCTGAAATTGTATGTCAATCAATTCTATCAAACTTTACCCGGTCATCCGAATTTTACCGGTGGTATCGGGCCTGCTTTTGATGACGCACGTACCGATAACATGATATTTACGAGCGTAGATCCGAGACTTAGCGGACAGTTAACGGTTGCTAATGCCGATACAATTCCTGAATATTATAAAATAAGAGCAATTAATTTTTTTCTCCAAAAATCCAACAATGCAAAAGGAAATCAAACTGAAATCAATAAATATGTTGGCGAAGCATATTTCTTTCGTGCTTGGTATTATTTTGAGTTGGTGAAAAAATATGGTGATGTCACGTGGGTCAATCAATTGTTGAGTTCCGAAGATGAATCCACGTTATTAGCTAGGGATAGTCGTATTATGATCGTAGACTCTATCCTCAACGACCTGAACCGTTCAATCGATCTTTTACCTACAGCATCTACTAATGCGAGTATGCGTGTGCACCGTGATGTGGCTCTGGCATTAAAATCGCGAGTTGGTCTTTATGAAGGAACGTGGCAGCGGTACCATAAATTAAAAGGGACACCATTTGCGAGCACGGAAGCTACAGAAGACAAGATTAAGAGTTATCTGACTCAAGCACGTGATGCCGCCAAGACTATTATAGATGGTAATCGCTGGAAAATATATACCACTGGAAAATTCAATGATGATTATCGCAATATGTTCAATACGGCAAATCTTTCTACAAACAATGAGGTTCTATTATATCGACGCTATAATCCTTCAGAAAATGTCGGTCACGGTGTTTCCAAATATCTATCAACAGGAGGAGGAGATATCGGTTTGACCCAGAGTCTCGTGAGTGATTACTTAACAGCAGATGGGAAACCATTTGTAGGTACACTACAGACCGAAGCGCAAAAAACATACAGCCAAGATTTAAAACCTACAGTTCGTGATCCACGATTAGCACAAACAGCAGTAGTGCCACAGGCGCCTTTACGACCTGATGCTGTTGCCGCCAATTTTCCACCGATCAATCAAAGTGGATTCAATCGTTCAACTACAGGTTACCCGATGTACAAATATGTCGAGTACAATAGTCTTCCTGCCGTATCTGATGATGGCATGAGTGCTGCTCCTGTCATTTATTTCCGTTATGCAGAAGTATTACTCAACTATGCCGAAGCTATAGCTGAACTTAAGGAAGATCCGAGTAAAATTATTGAAGCGGTACGACCGTTGCGTGCCCGTGTTAATATGCCGGACATGGATTTCGATCGCGAGTACAATACTGCAGCAAACTACCCATTTGCACAGCTAGACAAATTCGTACAGGCAGTAAGAAGAGAAAGACGTGTCGAGCTCGTAGCCGAGGGACATCGTTTACAAGATATTTTACGTTGGCAGCGGCAGATCAATTGCTTGTTGGCAAAAGACCTTTAGGAATTCTGTTTACAGGAAGCAATATTGCGCAAGAAAATAACAGTACAGGTTTTTACAAAGACAATCTGTTATACTATGACACTGCGCCAGCAGGAAAAACAGTCAATTTCTTTTTGTCCGGTAATCCTGGTGATGCTATGCGCTATATGGATCCTTATAAAGCAGTATTGCCAAATGGGTATCGCTTTAGAGTCGATCGAGATTACTTACTTCCCATCCAGCAACGGATGATCGAATTGACAAATGGTAAATGGAAACAAAATCCAAATTGGTAAAATCACTATCATGAAGACATTAATTTATACAAAGGGAAACTTCGGTTTCCTAATACTCCTAATCTTATTATCGTTAATTGCTTGCAAAAAAGAAAACCTTCCTGCTAAACCTGTCGCTGGTCCCTTTCAGGTGAACAGCACGGTGACTAACGAAATAGAAAAAGTAGCAGGCACTTATACCATCAGCATCGAAGGCACTACCAATGGTTGGTGGGTTACATTGCCCGCAAACGTACAGTGGTACAGTGTGGAACGCAAATACGGCTCTGGTAATGTCACACAGAAACTGACGATTAAGGCCAATGATTCAGGTCAAGATCGATCGGGCTGGGTCAAAATAAACTCGACTTCCAAAGAAGAAGTAATTATCAATTTTAAACAAAAGGGATCATGAAATTAAGTTTTATTGTAATTCTAGCGCTTGCCTTGACTACAGGAAGACATGTTTATGGACAAAAAAAACCAATGTCGTCATCATTATTTCCGATGACCATGCATATCAAACCATAGGGGCATATGGCTCAAAATATGGAAAAACACCCCAAATAGATCGTATCGCCAATGAGGGTGCTATTTTTAAAAATGCTTTTGTCAATAATTCAATATGTGGCCCCAGTAGGGCCACTTTATTGACTGGAAAGTATAGCCATAAAAATGGATTTAAGGATAATGAGACCTCCGAGTTTGATTTTAGTCAAGATCTATTTGTTAAACAGCTCCAGCAGGTCGGGTACAATACCGCCTGGGTCGGTAAAATCCATTTGGGAGACAAATTACAAGGATTCAATTATTTTGATATTCTGGTCGATCAAGGCACATATTTCAATCCAGATTTTATCAGTAAACAAGGACGTAAACGAAGTGAAGGATATGTTTCAGATATCGTGACCGATAAAGCTTTAACCTGGCTGGATACCGTAAGTCAAGATCAACCTTTTTGTTTGGTTATCGGTCATAAAGCGACCCATCGTACATGGATGCCCGATCCTGCAGATTTTGGTACTTATGACAGCGTTGATTTTAAATTACCGGAAACCTTTTACGACGATTACGAAAGCCGTAAACCAGCCAAGCTTCAGGAGATGTCTATTGATAAGGATATGCGCATGGGCTACGATCTAAAGATGTTCGAATCTGTTGACGCGATGATGCAGGATGGTAATTTCAAACGCATGACATCAGCACAGCAAGAAAAATACATCAATTATTACAGACCGATTTATGAAGAACTTAAGCAATCCAAGTTGACCGGAAAAGCTTTAGCCGAGTGGAAGTTTAAACGCTATATGACCGATTATCTCAATACAGCACAATCTATGGATAGGAACATCGGAAAAGTATTGGACTACATAGATAGTAAGCAACTAAAGGAAAATACAGTCGTCATCTATCTTTCCGATCAAGGTTTTTATATGGGCGAACATGGTTGGTTTGATAAACGGTGGATGTATGAAGAGTCCTTCCGTACACCAATGGTCATGCGCTACCCGCCAATTTTAAAACCCCATACTGAAATCAATGCAAAGGTCGTCAATGCCGATATTGCACCGACTCTCCTGGAACTTGCATCAGTCAAAAAACCGAAGGACATGCAGGGCGAGTCTTTTGTACATGTGCTCAAAAACCCATCAACAGAACATCGGAAAGATCTTTTCTATCATTACTTTGAAAATGGAGAACATGCTGTCAGCCCACATTTTGGAGTACGTGATGACCGTTACAAATTAATCCGATATTATAAACGTCAGGAGACATGGGAACTTTTCGATTTACAAAAAGACTCTCAAGAACTTCATAATGTCTATCATGATCCGGCCTATCATTCCATCGTGAAAATGATGAAGAAAAAGCTAGTTAAGCAAATTCATCTTTTTGACGATACGGAGGCAGCTACAATCTATAAGATAAATATCGATTAGCACTGTATCTATAGTACATTCTGAACAATTTCGAAAATATATTCAAATATAAAATAGCTTAAAGGTATAATTTAAATCAATTTTAAAGCCGTTTGGTATTCCAAACGGCTTTCTTTAATAAATATTCTTGTTAAATAGTTCAAA
>NZ_ASZT02000114.1:0-17413 GCF_001006065.1 Sphingobacterium sp. IITKGP-BTPF85 | reverse complement strand
AACTTCCGTTAAACTATCACTTTTGAAATGTGAGTGGAACTTATCGATAGGGAATAAAGTTAGATCGACTCGATTTTCATCTTCAAAAATCATTAAGTAAGCAAAAGTTATCCGATCTACATCAGGATCATTTCCTAACAACATCTGATCGGGAAGTTGCTGTATCAAGACTTTACCAATAAAAGAGGTCCAATCTTTGTCAGCAATAAAAGATTCGATATCGGTGACAATAAATAATAGATCAAAATCTTGGTATTGATCGGGCTTAATTTTAGGATTTGCACGCGAACCATTCAATAAAACTGCGCGGACCCGATCATCTTTTTTAGCAAAATTGAGAATTTTATTTTTTATGTTTCTATCGTTCATGATATGAAGGCATGATAAATAATGCTGTAAATTGGTAAAAAAAAGCAATTAATAAATTATAAGATCTAGTAATACCAGATGTCTTTTTATTTTAAAATAAATGGGAAATATAAAATCATTTTATATTTTGCCGTACTAAATATTTAATACATATGGCTTCAGGTATATTTGCAATATTGGATGATATTGCTGCTTTAATGGATGATGTTGCGGTTACTAGTAAGATAGCAGCAAGTAAAACCGCAGGAATTCTAGGCGACGATTTGGCTGTAAATGCTGAGAAAGCCACAGGATTTCTATCTTCTCGTGAAATTCCTGTGCTATGGGCTATTACAAAAGGTTCATTTATTAATAAAATTATAATTGTTCCGATTGCACTGTTATTGAATGTTTTCTTTCCTATTGCCATCAAGTTTATTTTAATCATCGGAGGTATCTATTTAGCCTACGAAGGGGTTGAAAAAATTATAGAGTACCTTTTCATCGCCAGAAAACAGGCCATGAAGTGGTTGTGGAAAGTGAAGAAAATAATAGTGAAGCTGAGAAAATAAAAGTGAAATCAGCGATTACCACGGATTTTATTTTATCTGTAGAGATTGTGATTATTGCTTTGGGAACTGTATTAAATGAGAGTCTGACCATTCAGATTTTAACAGTAGCGGTAGTTGCTTTATTTGCGACTGTTGGTGTTTATGGAATTGTCGCATTGATTGTACGTATGGACGATGCAGGGTATAAGCTGATCAAGAGATCTAATGATGAAGGTGCTGTCTCTAAGCTCGGGCACTTATTGGTAAATTCCTTACCAGTTGTTATCAAAGTATTAGCAGTAGTTGGAACAATTGCATTGATCTTAGTATCTGGTGGTATTTTTGAGCATAATATTGATTATTTGCATCATTTTTTACCTCAGGTTCCTTCATTATTGAAGCAAATAGCTTATGGTGCAGTTGCCGGTTTGACCGCAGTTTTGCTTATGACAGGGGGGAAGAAGATTTTTGCCAAAAGTAAGTAAGATTAGAAATGTTAAAAAAGGCATCCATCGGATGCCTTTTTTGTACATATATTGTTTCATTAAGATTCTGTAAATAATATTAAAGAAGAATTGTATAGCATGCTGATGCTATTTTAGGAGATTTATCGATTAAACTTTATGAAAAAGGAGGAAATAGATTTTTTAAGGCATAATGAATCAGCTTGGAATAAACAGGCATTGGATCAAAATGAATGGTCTCAGCCTGTAAACTCAGCTTTAATTAATGCTGCTAAACAAGGCATATGGGATGTACATCTTACCCCAAAGCCTTTACCTAAACAATGGTTAGGTGATATTAGGGATAAAAAGATACTTTGTCTTGCTTCAGCTGGGGGGCAGCAGGCTCCCATATTGGCAGCAGCAGGTGCCAAGGTTGTCGTTTTTGATCTTTCAGAAGAACAGCTGAGACAAGATTCAATCGTTGCACAGCGAGATGGACTTTCTCTGGAAACGATTCAGGGAAATATGAAAGATCTGAGAATATTTGATGATCACTCATTTGATATTGTCTTTCATCCGATATCAAATCATTACGTCGAAGATGTAAATCCAGTATGGAAGGAGACTTATCGTGTGCTAAAAAAAGGTGGATTTTTACTGGCTAGTTTTTTTAATCCAGTTGTATTTATTGGGGATAGAAATCCCCAGGAAATTACCGACGGTATAATTAGGCCCAAATTCAAGTTGCCATATGCAGATCTGAAAGATTTGGATGCTAACGATATTGAGAGAAAGATTGAGAGACAGGAAGCACTGCTTTTTGGTCATACTTTAGCGGATCTTATCGGTGGACAATTGCGAGCGGGATTTATGATTGCTGATTTTATAGAAGATTCGCAGCCTCGACCACGATTCTTAATAGATCAGTATCTCCCCACTTTTATTGCAACGAAGGCTGTTAAGCTATAATATGATGTGAAAATGAGAACTCCCAAATCAAGATGTTAAAAAAAGTATTGCAACGACATGGCGGTAGGGTTATTTTAAGTAGTTTATTAGGTCCAAAAACCTGGATTCGATATGGAGAATTTAAGTAAATTAAAAGGTAGTGCCGAATTTAAAAATCGAATACTTTCGAAAGATGATATTAAGCAGATCACACAGTCTAAAGGACTTTTAGGAATTTCCTTTATAAATTGTCCTGTTCAGGATGACGATATTTTGGAAATTTCTAAACTTAGCAAATTGGTCAATGTTACGCTTGAAAATACCCGTATAACAGATCGCTCGCTTGAATATTTAGCGGAACTGCCAAATTTAAATTACTTGTTTATTACGCAGGCGAATGTATCTGGGCAAGGCTTTGAATATTTCATTGGACATAAAAAGTTGAACTGTGTTTGGGCCTGTCATACCCAATTAAATGATGAAACGTTGAAGATTGTTGCGCAGTTGCCTAAACTTAGTATATTGAGAATTGATGCTACAGCTGTTACATTTGAAGGTTTAATGTCAATTGCAGGTAATCCAAAGATTGAGATTGTTGCGAATGATCTATTTAGTAAGGAGCAACTAGAGCAGTTTGAGCAAGAACAAAGAACCTTAGCCAAGAAAAAGAAATCGGTTAATTCACAAGATATTACTGATGCTTCCCAAAAACTACTGCTATTTTTTAATGCGATGACTGAATGGGAGAAATATGCCGCTATACATGGTTTTACGAATGAAACAAGTTTAAGATGTAAGTTACTTTTTCAGGAACATTGTACTTATAAAACTCGTAAAGGTTATCGACCAGATGGTTTATATTATTCCAACGGACTTAACCATACGTATTCGACGCACAAGATTGTGGATAGTGAGCAGTCAACAAAAAATAAGATCTATCTTTTTACCAAAGACCATATTGATTTTCAGTATCGTTTTATCTTGGTTCGAAATGATGATGAGTGGATGGTAGATGATGCACAAAGATTAGATGGAGGTTGGAAAAAAGTCGGATTGTAATGCAAGTTGGAAAATGTTAACAGTTTTAATGAAAGTACTACGGATATCAGATAGGAAGGGCGAATTTAAATTAAATAAAAAGAGAACTGTTGAATTTGGTTATTATTGTTAAGTACATATTAAGCGGACTACATAAAGGAATTAATTAACATGGATCCTACAAAAAACAAGCTCCAAATCGGTAAATTGTTATTGATAGCAATTCCATCTGTTTTTATCTTTTTAATGATCTGGATTGCAGCGGTATATATTGGTAATACCT
This sequence comes from Sphingobacterium sp. IITKGP-BTPF85, assembly GCF_001006065.1. NCBI lineage: Bacteria > Pseudomonadati > Bacteroidota > Sphingobacteriia > Sphingobacteriales > Sphingobacteriaceae > Sphingobacterium > Sphingobacterium sp. IITKGP-BTPF85. Next base: position 13,799 of record NZ_ASZT02000114.1, on the reverse strand, counting down.
ATTTTGATTCTAAATCGAGTTTTGGACAATTTTTACTCTGGATATTAAGTGGTATAATCAGTTTTATGTGTTATCCAATTGCCTCAAAACAAATTTCTAACCTCGGAGCTTTAAATAAGAATAATAAGATAGCGCATCCAGTTTTTGAAAGACAAAAATTTGATAAATCTGATTGGTTCTTTTTTATTTTACTTCATAGTATTACAGCACCTCTATTATTCTGGATATTTTCTGATTTAGAACACCATGCGCAGATCTATGATTTTTTGTGGATACCTTTGGAAGGAATTATAAAGGAGCGCCAAATTTTCCAGTTCTATTAGTATTTATATTCGGAACGTTTTTCCTATTGGCTATAGTTTACGTCCTATTTCTTAGGATTAGATATGGAACTTTTAATGAACCTAAGATTCTGTCAAGTATTGAAGAGAAGAATTTCAAACAAAAGCAGGAGATTTATTTTTCATATGTAGCTTCAACAACACTTACGGTAATGATGCTTTATATGTTGAAGATGGTATTACTAGTGTAATGTATAATAAAGATTTTTACTTTACTTTTAGATCTCAGTATTGCGTGTGATAATTGCAAAACTTGGTGATCATATCAGTATGATTTATGTACAAAGATTACAACTTGCTCCCTAAGGGCAAGAAATTCCAGTAACAAATTTAACACGTGATATTTTTAGAAGAATGTACTATTTAATCAAAAACATGCATTTTTTATTCATTATTGAATGTCTTAAGCAGTATTTGATAAGTTTTTTTAGATTTATTTAATTTCGTTATTCTGAAGCAGTAGAATTATTAAAAAGGTATCACTAAATTTATAGTAATAATTTAAAATATAGAAATTATCATAAAATATGTTCGGTTTTCTTTTTTTAGGACTGGCGTTTCTTTTCATTGTTATTTTTTATTTTGCAATTGGGCGAAATAGGCCGATGTTGATCCTGAATGGGATCTTGACAACGATCATTGGTGGCCTGTCTTTTTTAGGTATTTTTAGGGCTTATCCACCATTATTTATAATGGCTTTAATCGGTAGCATTTTGTTGAATGTTGCTATATATCGGAAAGTGAAGAGCGCTCGGGTAAACGTCACGTTATTATTGATAATTCAGTCGCTTAGGATCGTCATTGAGTATTATCTTTATCAGTTATATCTCGAAAAATTAATTCCTCAGATTATGACTTTTAAAGGTTTTAATTTTGATATTATAATAGGGATATTCAGTGTTGTGTTTCTGGTTATTTCCTTATTCAGGAAATCTATCTTGAATAATTGGATATTTGCACTGTGGAATTATGCTGGTATTGTTTCGCTGATTTCCATTGTCCTTATAGGGATATTTTCCTCCCCGGTACCGATACAGCAATTTAGTTTTGATCAGCCCAATGTTGCCGTTCTTTGTTTTCCTTATGCATTACTGCCAACAATTATTGTTCCTATAGCACTATTGTCACATATATTACTGCTAAGAGATAGAAAGCGGTAGAATAATTTTTTATAATTATAATGAGAATTTAAACAGGTAGAAGCTGTTGAAAGTGCGGAAGTAATATTACTATTTAAGTACAAAGTCTGTCTCTTATCTTGAGAGACAGACTTTGTATAGCAGTATTGCTTATTATTGATATTATTGGGTTATCAAATAAGCAGATACTAAATATTTACTTTCTGTTTTCTCAAATTCGGCATCTGGTATAGCTATCTTTATGCTATGCTTGCCTTTTTTAGTGGTCCTAAATTGATAACACGAGTAGGAACTGGTCCTCCTGGGCACCAAGAACGACGTTCTTTACTGATGTTTCCGAAATATATACCATTTGGTTGCGTATTATAGATTTCGTAAGGTGTACAGTCCTGGTTCATATCTATACGTATATATTCTTTAGCATCCAAATCAATAATGTGCTGTCTCCAATTGTATTCTTCTCCACCTTCAGCTGCACCATGACCAGATGAAATAAGATAAAGAACAGTCGTCTTGGTGTCTTCAGGTAATTCAAATTCTACCTCTTTACTATTTTTTCCAGCTGTTTTGTCCTTTCCATCTAAACTGTAGTAGCTTAACAGGGAAATTGCTTTTTCCGAAGATAAGGTTGTTTTTTTGTCGCTTATTAAATCAACAGATACGTTGAACGTTAATAATGAACCATCGCATCCGATTACTTCTCTTTGGCCTGCTCCGGTAGTTCCAAATACTTCTGTTACGAGATACATTTCTTTATCGGTTTGTTTTATCGTACTGATCATCTGATCTATTTGAGCTTCGTAAGGTATATGGTCTGGATGACGACTTCGGTACATGAACGGTGTCATAATACGTAGTATTTCAAACCGTTCACCCTTTTCCTTGTCAAATTTCTCACCTTTGGCATAACAACTAAAGTCACTCGGCCAATTCTATCGTAATTATCGCAGCCCGCTTTAATTGTAACTTTAATCTTAAGGTTATTGCCAATTTGCTTTATTTCGCTCGGATTTAACTGGTATAGGTATTCGGAATTAGTGATGCGGGTTACACCTCTAGGAACAGAATTGGTAACAGTTTGGGCATAGCCATCAAAAAATCAACATTCTTTAAAATATTGATGGTTACGATTTTTTGTTTTAGTTTTATTAAGCTGGCTGTAATATCCTTACCTAATACAGCTATTTTTTGTTTCTTAGGTAGCTGATCGAAAAATAGCTGTGCTTTATCGAGGTCAAAAGCAGAACCATCAGTGCTTACATACATCTGCAACGCTTCAGCCGCATATGGTTTGGTAATATGTGTTGATAAAAACTCTGAAAGCTTTGCAAGCTTGCTGTTTTTTACACTGTCAATTTTTGCATCAACAATTTTACTTTGATTCGTATCTTCTGGTTTTACTCTTCTCTTCTCCCATCCTAATAATCTTAAAGCAGTGTCTATCTTTAGATAAGGTTTTTTGAAAACCATATAATCATCGTTGGTGGTTGAACCTGTAATTATTGCCTTTCTTAGGTAGCCTTTTGCATTAATATTTACGATGCTTTGTGAAAGATATAAGTATAAGGAATTAGGATCTGCTAAAGCATTGGGTGAGGTATTGGGCTTTGTAAATTGTAATGTGGCACGAACATCTACATCGGCAGTACTTTTAAAATGAAATTTGTTGTTTTTAATAACTGTACTGTCTAATACTGCCTGTCCTTTACTTTGATAAGTCAAATAAATCATTCGGTTGGTAGAATCATAAGTTGGTATGTTGACTATTCCCTGTAATTGAAAGGAAACATCTGTGTTCTTTTGCGCCATCACGTTTGCAAATGATAGGACAGTAAACAAAAGCAATAAATACTTTTTCATATTTTGAAATTTCGGTTTAAATTGTATTTGTAATTCTTTCTGTAATAAGTTTTATTCAATTTAAGGTACGAATAGGTCCTTAATGTCGTAAATATCTGTAAAATTTGAAACAAAGCTTCATTTTTGTTAAAATAGAGATTCCTTTTTATTTATATGTGTTAGTTTTAATAAAAGACCTTCGCAAGGTCAGTTACTTCGTTTTACTTAAATAAGCATTTTACGTAACATTGAACGATAGTTGCTACCGGATATTTAATTTTTATCAAATATAAAGTAGATTTAAAACAACTGTTATAGGATATTTTTTTTAATTTATATGTAATTTCTTTTTATTCGAAAAAATATTTTTAAATTGCAGTAATGAGTCATTATATATGACGAAGGTGTCATATCTATTTTTCTTTTGTAGTCTAAGAACTAAACATTTTTATCTTAATAAAATTAGTAGTCATGAAAACATTTATTAAACAAATTGGAAGCGCTTTGATTTTAACCGCAACTTTAATCGCCTCATCAGTAGAAGCAGAAGCTTGTACAAGAGTGGTTTATAAAGGTCCAAACAGCACAATTATTACAGCGCGAAGTATGGATTTTTCCATTCCTATTCCTTCTAACTTATGGCTATTCCCAAGAGGAATCGAGCGCGATGGAAGTACTGGAAAGAATACGATTAAATGGACTTCAAAATATGGGAGCATGACGACTAGTTCTTGGGACATTGCAATATCGGATGGGATGAATGAAAAGGGGCTGGTTGCTAATATGCTTTGGCTAGTAAGCTCTAAATATCCCGAATTTTCCAAAGATATTGCCGGGAAAAATGGCTTGGCTGTTTCACTATGGGCGCAATATGCCCTAGATAACTTCGCGACAGTAGCTGAAGCTGTCGAACATTTTAAGAAAGAAGAATTTGTTGTTGTTACAGACTTTATCCCAGGAACAGATAAGTTTACTACTGTCCATCTTTCTATGTCAGATGCAAGTGGGGACAATGCCATTCTTGAATACATTAACGGAAAATTAGTCATACACCACGATCCTGCTTACACTGTAATGACTAATGATCCGATTTTTGAAGAACAACTTGCGATAAATGAATATTGGAAAGGTATTCCTGGAAGTATATTTCTTCCTGGAACAAACCGTGCTGCGGATCGCTATGTAAGAGCGTCATATTATATTAAAGCTGTCCCGCAAACAGATGATACCAGAATTGCTGTAGCGAGTGCGTTTAGTGTCATTAGGCAATGTTCCGTACCTTACGGTATTTCTACTGAGGGTTTTCCTAATTTATCAACAACTAGATGGAGAACAGTTTCAGACCAAAAGAATCTGTTTTACTATTTTGAAGATGCACTAAGTCCGAATGCGATCTGGGTAGATTTGAAAAAATTGGATTTTAGCAAGAATGGAAAAATAAAAAAACTGGCATTGGATAAAAATCAAATTTATGCAGGAGAAACATCAGACAAATTTTTAGATGCTAAGCCTTTTGTATTTCAGGGAATATAAAAGAAAAAAGCAATAGTTATTCAGATTAATTACCGATACGGCGATTATTTCAACCTTGTTTAAGGTTTAATTTCTCTCAAAAAAGAAAAGCTCAACAAAAGTTGAGCTTTTCTTTTTTGAGCCGGGGCTATTATGTAGCATGCATTTACACGATTTACCGAAAGGAAATAATTAAGTTATCTATTTAATGGGGTATCAATTATTGAATTGAATTAAAATTTCTATTTAATTGCGTAGTTGACATATGCAGCATAGATTTTCTAACGCCAAAACAGGTAGGAAAATACTCCGGAAAACTGCAGAAATTCCAGAAAAGCAACGTTGCAAAAATAAAAATAAATTATGTGTAGCAGAAGCGGAATTCATAAAACAACGTGGATCATAATATCAATAATAATTTATAAATCTATATAGTTATAATAGGACGATGCACATTCAGCCTTTATTCGGGTCTATTTCGCCCTTTCTTCGGAAAGCCTCTACTGTTTTTCCACCTTGCCTATACTGTGCCTCTACTTGTTTTGTAGAGCACAGTATACAAACAGAATAGGAACAGTAGAGGCACAGTTGATATTTCCCGAAGCTTTCCCGAACTGCGTGCGAATAAGTATCGAAGCAGATTACTATTGTTTTATACTGATAATAAGTGGACAGCTAGTCTTGTCCGCTTTTTAGTTTACACTTGTGGAGTATAAAAAATGTAATTTATTAATATCTAACAGGGTATTTATTATTGTTTGTTAAAGTGTTGAAATATGGGAAACTCGAATAGTTTCCCATATTTCAACACCATTTTTTTATGATTACATCATTGCCACTAAAGATCTCTTTTGTTTAGTACTTCTTCAATGGTTCAAGTGTTACATAAGCAACTGATAGGAACTGTGTCATTTAATAAAGTTAGGCGTGATACAAAGTTTTAAAGAAATCTTTTTTAGATATTAACGGATTGTAATTTATGGATTATTAAAATGTTATTTTTGATTTACAGTACTTTAAAACTGTTGTTTTTGAACGGGCAAACTGGTATATTTAGATAAAAGTAATTCAGCTTTCCCAATATTCTAAAAATATGAGACAGTTAGCAGTTAAAATATTACAGTTGGTAAAAGAAGACAAAGATCTTCAGCCCTTGATGGTAAATGAATCTTTTCAAGATGAATTGGCAATCTTAGAAAGGACTGGTTTTATTAGAAGTTTTAAGCCTGAAATTGGGCAAAGTCCTTATGAATGCTATGATATTACAAGAAAAGGTATTGAACGTCTTATTGAATTAGAGGCATCAAATTATAAAAGAGTAGGCTAATACCTACTCTTTTTATTTATATACCTTTTTAGGGTAATGATTGCGCCTAATTGAAATAAGGTATGTGCATTATGCTTACGCTTAAGATCATTTAGTGTTTTTTCAATTGATGATAAACTGTAAGGGTTATGCCCCTTTTCTTTGAGTTCGCGAGCAATTTCAGGCTGTGTTTTGCCCTGCAGTAAGGAGTCAATTAGAAGTTTTTCAAATTCGGTTTGCATTTAATAAAGATAATAAATTCGTACAACTTATGTATATGTGGTTCTATTATGCTGGGTATGAGATTACTTCGTAAGCATTCTCATTAATCAATTTGTTTAGATCCCGACGTCGTACATTTTTTTGCTATAATTTCTCATAAAATAATAAAACCGCATTCAGTTAAACTGAGTGCGGTTTTATTTGTGGAGCCGGAGAGATTCGAACCTTTCCTGTAACTCGCTGATTTAATATCTTTTATAAGTCGTGCTTTTGCAAGGTCTCGATTTGGTCTCGCTAAGGCATTTTCCTAAATTCCCTATGTCTTATTGCTAAACAAATATACGAAATAAACATGTTAATATGGCATTGGATGTAGTAAATATGGTTTGCTAAGTTTATGTTTTTGAGTAGGTTATTGTTTTGTTTTTAGTCAGGTTATTGTTAAGGGACTTCTTAAATATTTTACAATTCATTGCACACAGTATTATAATCTAATCCGAGATATTTGCATAATTCATCTATGGTGATTAGTTGATAAGTTTCTTTTCCATTAATCTGTTTAATATTGTTATAGATACGTAGGCTTTGTCGGTAACTTTTCCCAGTTATCCTGGCGATGTCTTTTGGATAAATACAAATTCTTTTCATAAACCAATACTTTATATACCCTTTATCTATGCTTCTGGGTAGTTGTAGACCAGGAGCAGCTGACTATTATTTAATCTTACCAAGTTGGTAACAACTTGTGGTTTGTATTGGTGGCTATTTCTTGTTGCAATTTACAAATTCTTTATGGTCTATTGAGGTAAATGATTGTCTACTAGTGCCATTTGGTATGGTGTGTCTTTTATTATGCCCAAGTTTTTTTAAGTTTTGTCTTATCAGTCACTGAATAGCTGCGGCGGAGGTGAATTTTAAAATTAAGTGAGATGGCAAGACAATCAGGTATTATTAAGCTAAAAGGTACTATCGGGGATATTACTTTTTACAAAAGCAAGGATGGCTATTTAGCCAGACAGAAGGGCGGGGTGGATAAGGACCGCTTTTTAAACGACCCAAAATTTCAGCGTACCAGAGAGAATGCGGCAGAGTTTGGAAGAGCTGGTAAGGCCAGTAAGTCGCTTTGTACAGCAATCCGTCCAGTTTTGAACAAGACGCAAGATTCGCGTATGATTTCGCGTTTGGTGAAGAAGATGATGACGGTGATCAAAGCGGATGCAGTTAGTGATCGTGGTCAACGTAATGTGCTGGATGGAGAGTTGATTCTTTTGCAGGGATTTGATTTCAATGGAAATGCCAGCCTGTCTGCAACGGTATATGCACCCGCTTCTTTCATCATTGATAGATTGGACGGAGTTATGAGTATCAATATTCCGAGCTTTAACCCGAGCAATCAAATTGTTGCGCCAGGGGGCACGACACATTTTCGATTTATTTCTGCAGGTGTTGAAGTCGATTTTGAGAATGAGAGGTTTGTTTTGGCTCAATCTAGTTCGCCTGAATTGCCCTATGACAATTCAAGTACTGCTTTGACGATGTTGACTAATGACCTTGGATTACTAGATTCTACTAAGCCATTGTTTTTGGTGTTTGGAATTGAGTTTCTTCAGCAGGTTAATGGTACATTCTATTCTTTGAATAATGGTGCATATAATGCATTGAACTTGGTAGCAATAGATACTGGAGTGTAATGGTAGTGGGCTTATTACGGAATTATCATAGTCAGGGCACTAATGGTGAGATTTGGATCGGAGGTGAATTTGTGTGTTATGCTATTGAGTTGCCTTGGTTAGATAATGTCCGCAATAATTCTTGTATTCCAGAAGGGATTTACGTACTGGGCAAGCGATATAGCAAAAAGTTTAAGTGGCATGTGTTGGTGAAGGATGTTTATGGACGCAGTGAGATTTTGTTTCATCCAGCAAATGATGCGAGGATTGAATTGAGAGGATGTATAGCGCCGGTCAGTCAGATTTCTGGAATAGGGAGAGGTGTTCAGTCAGTAGCTGCTTTTAACAAATTGAGGGATATAGTTTATGCTTCGATTGATAAAGGTGAACAGGTTTTGTTGGAAGTATTAAAAAAGGGGGAATGATGAATGTATTGGAGAGGGCTCAGGCACCTACACCGAAATTTTTTAAGTTGTTGCGAAGTGTAGGGATTATTGTTGCGACTATAGGTGGGGCTATTTTAACAGCTCCCATTGCATTACCGGCAGCACTTATCAGTATTGGTGGTTATTTGACTGTTGCGGGTGGTGTTATATCGGCTATCAGTCAGATTACTGTCGATGATAAAAAGGTCGATAAAGGAGCTGAGGGGAGGGATGATGAATAGATCTGCAGTTGGTCATGGTACTGTTGGCGGTTTATTGATGGGTATTTACCCTGCATTGATAATGGGTGATGTATTGAGAACAATTTTGCTGGCTACCATTGGTGCGATCGTTAGTTTTTGCGTATCTTTAGTACTTGGATCACTGATCAAAAGAAAAAAATAGAGTTGTGGTGGCTTTATTCAAATTAAAAGCTCGGCATTATGTCGAGCTTTTTTATTTTAGGAAATCTTTATATGTTTTGATCTATAAAAAATAGTAACTGTTGCAAAGATTTATTGTAAGATTCATTAAGGGCTTTTCTCGCTGATTTATATCCCCAAATATTGTCTTGACTACCAATGTTTGAAATAGTTTCTTTATTTGATTTCTTACGATCAGTTATTTCTGTATAGAAAGTGGTTGAAGCATTCCACATGCCTTTTGGTAATATCATTGTAGAAAGGCTACCACCTACCATCCCAATACCTACTGATATATCTGTACCAAACCCAGCGTGATAAGCTGAAATGCCTATTTTCAGTATTGTATTTATTGAATCTTTTGATCTATAAAGGGAATTGTCTTTTATAAAGAAAATATTTGGATACACCTGTTTAATCTGTTCAAAAATTTTATCAGTTAGTATTTCACTATTGCACTCTATTTTTGACTTTTTGTTTAAGATTCTTGCGTCAAAGAACGCTATAGTTACCGTGTCAGAACGCAAAATATCATTTCTTACAGGTGCTTCTACATGTTCTGGACACCAAACATAAAGTTTTTGAGCGTTTGATATTGAGATGTTTACTGTGAGAATTAAAAGTAATATATATTTCATGTTATCAGTTTTTTATGCTTTCGAATATACATAATAGTTTCTATGCTTTTAATTGTCTCTGATTTGGGTGATAGTTAAAATACTGGCTTGTATTTGTATGCCTGTGAGAGTTTTCTATGTTTTCGTGTTCATATGATAGACTATAAAAGATACATGTTTATAATTTTTTGAATTTTGGCCACTTATTATATCCGATAGTTGGATTATTGGATTTGTATTCCCTTATTGATGATACCTCCATTATATTTACATCTGAAATGTTATCCGTAAATGATTCCCAGATTACTTCCTTTCTAATTGAGAAATCTTTTTGTTGTTCCCTGGTGAAGTCATTTGCTATAAGTTCGCTATTGGCACTTCCGAAGTAGTTTAAGGTATTCGTCAGATCTTTTCCGATGTATATTTTCCCATTAGGATACGTTATTTTATAGATGACTTTTAGTTTCATTGAAGTAGTTTTTTGAAAGGTATCAAATTGCTCTCAAAAGAAAAAAGAAAAAAAGAAAGTAGTGCTTTCAATTGGGGTGGGCTAATAAAGCAAGTTTTTTGAGGAAAATACTATCCTGCCGTAGGCGGATGGAGATTTTCCTTAAAACCGGGGCTTGATCTTGCTGCTTAGCCCACTCCAATTAATTTTACGTCCTTTTTTTAACTTTCTTATTTGCAGTCTCGCCTTTTTTCGCAAGTGGTATGAGCCGTAGGTGATATACCTCTTGCTTGCAGGACTGAGGTGCATGGATGGTACGACGAAGGAGGGCTGGCCATGTACCGCAAGGGTTGTTAATTTCCGTTCGAGTTTAGATTTACATTGTCGTTGCGGCCTTGTGCAATGAGCGTAGCGGGTTGCGCCAGGCTGCATGCACTTGCTCGCCGTCTGCGAGTTGAGCGAGGGTGGTGGACCGAGAGGTGCGCAGCACTGGGGGACAGCATATGTAGGTGAGCTTGGCTGGCGGTATTTTTGATTGTGGTGGATTATGGAAGTGGAATTGTGTTGAGGGTGTGTATTGGGTTTTCAAAAATGGTGACAGCCGAAAGCTCGCCTACACAAGGGTGCCTAGGTATATATGGGGTTGTGCAACATTTTGGGCCTGCCTATGGCAACCGCAGCCCGAGCGATTCGCAGGCGAGCCAAATTCGAGGCGATGGTGGATGAAGCAGTGCTGAGCAACTGGTGAATGGAGATGGAGCTTGCGGAATGTAATGAGCCAGGTGTGATGCGCTGTGACAGACAGAGTAATCGACTATGAGGAGGATGACTGAACTGCAAGGATGATGACAATCTGCGTTAGCACCCGAAGCAAAGAGGCTCTATATGATGCCTTTTTAATCTTTGGCTGAATCATATAGTGCCTCTTTGGATTGGCGTCATTCTTTGCTGAAGGAGGAACAACGAATGCCTTATTTCCACTTTTTATTTCACTTGAATAGCGAAATCTACCTCTGTAGGTGGTGTACATTGTATATTGTCACAGACCATAAATTCTACTGTCCCTTTGACATTTATAGTGCCATTGGTGAGTTTTATACGTTGCTGGAAAACGACTTCGTTATCAAAATAGCTAACATTCATACTGAATACTTTTTCATAGCTAGATTTTGATTTTGGTTCAATTGTCTTTCCACTGATACTATGAGTTTTTGATGGAGTGAAAGTGAATTTTGTGGGAATTGGGCCGCCGTCGCCCATATTCTGAGAATAAAGATGCCAACCTTTATCTATAGTCGCTTTCATAAATATAACAGCTTCTTTATCGTTTAATTTCTTTGATGCAAAAGTCCATTTTACGGGTTTTAAAATTTGTGCATTTAAAGCACTGGTTATAAATGTTAATAACAGGAATAATTGAATTTTTTTGATCATGCTCGTTTTAAATTAGTGAGTGTCTATTATTCTTTTTTAATGATGTTTTATTTTAGTAAGGGGTATAAAGAGTGAAATTGCCATATTGATTACTCTTTATCGTTCAAGTATTCTTTGATTTCGTTTATTGTACTCTTTGCTGATCTTCCAACTCCTATTAGTGTAGCAGATGCAAAACCTGTCCAATTTCCATATCCAACTAACCAAAGTCCGGAAACTGCATTTGCTTTAGAACCGGTAGTTTCAATTCGGCCGTTGGGATCAGTTATACCTAAGTTTGCGAGATGTTGAGTTGCATACTTAAAACCGGTACACCAAACTATAGCATCAAATTTTTCTGTTTCTCCTGATTCCCATTGTACACCTGTAGTAGAAATAGAATTTATACGACCTTTGCTATTTAGAACATTTCTTTTTCTTGCTTCGACGACTGATGGTACCATGACAATACTGGATAGATTATATAAGTTTGGGTCAATTGGTTTTCCTTCTTTTTGTGCATTATACATTAAGGTTGCAGTATCAAATAAAACACGACCGTCTACATCATCAGGAAGAAAAGTAGGATTTTCAAGTGTAGACCATTCGGTTTGTGCTATTTTGGATATTTCAGCAAGCAATTGTGCTCCAGAATTACCACCACCTATTATTAATACTTTTTTATCTTTAAAAATATCAGGTTTTTTGTAAACACTAGAATGAATTTGAATACCCTTAAATGATTTCTGACCTTCTACTATTGGAACAAAGGGAGCTGACCAGGTTCCTGTTGCGGAAACCACAACCTTGGCATTATACTCGCCATCTGATGTCTGTAAGTTAAAACCTTTGTCTATTTTATTTACTGCTATAACTTTTATAGACCTTTTTACCGGTATCTGATATTTTTTTTCATATGCATCCAAGTACTCTATGGTTTCGGATCTTGAAGGGAATCTTTCTGCAGAGTCTGGCATTAACCAGCCTGGTAACGAACTGAACTGTGAAGGAGAAAACAGAGTTAATGACTCCCAAGCATGGCGCCATGCACCACCTGGCTGTCCTTGGTCATCGAGAAGGATGTAATTGAGATCTGTACGTCGTAAAAAGTACCCACAGGCTAAGGCACTTTGTCCCCCACCTATTATTATTACATCATAGCTTTTCATTTTTACTTAATTTAAATGATTAATAATCTACAATTTACGTTATCTATAATACTTTAAAAATTTTTAGTTTATTAAGGGGGATGTATCATGTAACTTTTGCGGAAATGTAACAACCCTTAATTAGGTCTTCAAAGAGACCCCTATCCCTAGCTAAAAACAAATATTATTTTAAAAATTAGGGGTTATCAATTTTGAAAACCCCTAATCAGCGTAAAATTTTAACTATAGTATTTCTTTTTCAGCCAAAGACTGGCGCGAACTAATAGTATTAATACTGGTACCTCAATCAATGGACCTATAACACCCACAAATGCTTGCGGAGAATGTATACCGAATACTGCAATGGCAACTGCAATAGCAAGCTCAAAATTATTTCCAGTAGCTGTAAATGAAATAGCCGCATTCTTATCATAATCTACATTCATAGATTTATTCATGAAGAAACTGATAAAGAACATCAAGACAAAATAAATGACCAACGGTACTGCGACTTTAAGCACCTGCATAGGTAACAGTACTATCTGTTCCCCTTTTAAGCTAAACATCAATACAATTGTAAATAATAATGCATATAAAGTGAATGGGGAGATAAATGGTATAAATTTGTGATTATACCAATTTTCACCTTTTATTTTTGAGAGATACTTATGGCTTAAAAATCCTGCTAAAAAAGGAATCCCTAAATAGATGAGGACACTTTTTATGACCTCGCTCATTTCTATCGAAATCGCATATTGTGCAAAACCAAAATAAGAAGGTAAAACGTTGATAAACAACCATACAAATAAACTATAAAACAGTATTTGAAAAATACTGTTTAAAGCAATCAGAAGTGCTGCATATTCTCTATTTCCTTTTGCTAAGTCGTTCCATACGATCACCATAGCGATACAGCGTGCAAGTCCAATAAGAATTAACCCTACCATATAGTCTGGCTCATCCCTTAAAAAGATAACGGCCAGAATAAACATTAGGATAGGTCCGACAAACCAATTCAGGACAAGTGATAAGCTAAGCACTTTTTATCTTTGAATGCTAGAGGCAATAAATTGTAGTTTACTTTAGCCAGTGGAGGATACATCATGATGATTAATCCAACAGCCAATGGAATATTTGTGGCTCCAACCGACATCTTATCCATTACATCAGAAATACCGGGGAATAAATTGCCTATAAGTACACCCAATCCCATGGCAAGGAAGATCCAAAGAGTAAGATACCGGTCCAGAAACTTCATTTTTACCTGCATAATGTATCTTATTTAATTTGTGAAAAA
>NZ_ASZT02000113.1:0-17557 GCF_001006065.1 Sphingobacterium sp. IITKGP-BTPF85 | reverse complement strand
AAACGTTTGCGTAAAAATAAGATGCTGATTTTGCTCTACCTATTATTATAAGCATTAACTTTAAAATATATCTATTATAATTCTTCGACACATACAGCACTGATCCAGTTGCATAAAGATGATCATATAGATTCATAAAGTTACAGTAACAACAAACTTATATTTCTATTATCAAAATAGAAAGAATAGAGTAAACCAAATATGAACAATAATAAACCAACAAAGTACCGCTGGAGTGTTTGTGCTCTCCTATTTTTTGCCACCACGATAAATTATTTAGATAGACAAGTCTTATCCTTAACATGGAAAGATTTTATAAGCCCTGAATTTCATTGGACAAACAATGACTACGGTAATATAACAGCACTTTTCTCAATCTTTTATGCCGTAAGTATGCTCTTTGCAGGTCGGTTTGTCGATTGGATGGATACAAAAAAAGGCTTTCTTTGGGCGATCGGCATTTGGTCAGTTGGTGCTATTATTCATGCTTTTTGTGGTATCGCTACTGCGGGCCAGTTAACAGGTAACTGGTTTCTAAATTTTGAGGAGTCTAAAGCAGTAATTGGAACAATTAATGATGTCGGTTTAGTAATCAGTACGAGTGTTACCCTATTTATTTTTGCCCGCTTTGTATTAGCAATAGGTGAAGCTGGAAACTTTCCTGCCGCCATAAAGGCAACTGCAGAGTACTTTCCGAAAAAGGACCGGGCTTTAGCGACCAGTATATTTAATGCCGGTGCGACTATTGGTGCACTGGTGGCCCCCATCACCATTCCAACAATTGCAAAGTATTATGGATGGGAAATGTCTTTTATTATTATTGGTGCTTTGGGTTTTGTATGGATGGGATTTTGGGTATTCATGTACAAAAAACCAGAAGAGCACCCTAAGGTTAATGAAAGTGAGCTGCGCTATATTCTGCAAGATTCAGCTCATCATACCGAAGAACAAAAATCTAATGAGAAATTAAAAGTATCTTTTTTGGAGTGTTTTAAACATAGACAAACTTGGGCTTTTGCCTTTGGAAAATTTATGACAGACGGTGTCTGGTGGTTTTTCCTATTTTGGATGCCTGCCTATTTAAGTGCTGTTTATAATATAAAATCATCTGATACAGAAGGACAATTAGCAATTTTTGTTTTATACATCATTACTTTATTCTCAATCTACGGAGGTTATCTTCCGACCCTATTTGTCGAAAAAAAGGGCATGAATCCGTATGAAGGTCGAATGAAAGCGATGTTAATTTTCGCATTTATTCCTTTGATCGTTTTATTTGCACAGCCCTTAGGTTATATCTCCTATTGGGTTCCTGTCATTTTTATTGGAATTGCTGGTGCTGCACACCAATCCTGGTCTGCAAATATCTTTTCTACTGTTGGAGACATGTTTCCGAAAAAAGCTATTGCCACTATCACTGGTATCGGAGGATTAGCAGGAGGCTTAGGAGCTTTATTATTAATAAAATATCAGGTGTTCTTTTTGACTATGCTAAAGAAACTCAACTGAAATTCATGGGATTTGAAGGCGAACCAGCAGGGTATTTCATCATCTTCTCATTTTGTGCTATCGCTTATCTTATTGCATGGGTTGGAATGAAAGCATTAGTTCCTAAAATGAAAATTGTAGAATTATAATACTTAAAATAAAGCTTAGAATTAAAAGTCTAACTCCACTTTGAAACGTTTACAGTCTAAGCTATCCTTCATTCAACCTAACTTATAAATGATGGCGAGATAAATAACAGGATTATCTGCAAGTAATAGAAGACAGGTATAATTGACTGATGATGTTCATAAAAAAAAACCGCAAGTATTTTCATACTTACGGTCAACATATTACATAAACATTGAAACTATCTATTATTGGGCACGCTGTTTTTCTTCATTATCCGTGCTCTTTTTCTTAGTCACATTTTTCAAATTTCCAAACTTATAAGAGTAGGTTAAACGTGCCACTCTTCGATCCTGATTCTGTCGGATCTTTGTGTTGAAAGATGAGAAATTCGTTGATAGGTTTTGATTACTGGTATTAAAGACATCGGAGACTGCGAGTTTAAGCGAGCTTCTTTTGTCTTTGAAATTCTTAGTAAAGCCAATTTGTGCATCCCAACGACTTTCCAATTTATAAATGTTATAAGTAAAAGGTGAAAAGTAGCGTAGATTCATCTCTGCAGACAATGAAGGTGACAGCTTAAATGTACTCATTGAATTCACCTGAAAAAGGAAACTTGAATTGTTAACCACCGCTCCTGCAATAGCTCCATCAAAATTCATATATACAGCCGTGATATTGTTGTAAGAAGACCAGAACTTTGCAATCTGAACAGGCATACTCAAATTCAAAAATGCCGAATTATTTTTTCCTAGATTTTCACGCGTTACCCAAGTTGTTTTCTTAATTGAATCTTGGCCCATACTTTCCACGATAGCATCGGTCTGCGCATTGTAACCCAATGTAACCGTATATTTCTTATATAAAGTATAATTCAAATTCAACTCATTTGCATACTGTGGATTTAAGTAAGGATTACCACGCTCAGAAGTGTACTTATCGATAAAGTAATCAAAAGGATTGAGTTGTCGATAATTAGGTCTTGTGATCTTACGTGAATATCCCAAAGAGAAAATATGGTTTTCATGCGCATCGTAACTCAAATTAGCTGATGGGAATAGATCAAAGTAATTACGTTTAACCTGTTTATTTTCTGTAATTGAGTGGCCATCAGACAGGGTATATTCCCCTCTTAAACCGGCCTTAATACCCCATTTACCGATCTGGTTATCATAATCAAAGTAACCTGCGGCAATTTGCTCTTTATAAACAAAATGATTTGATCTATTGACGATATTTGTCCAGACATTATCCAGTTGCTCTTCAAACAGAAGATTATTATCAGATTTCACATTTGAATACTTCACGCCGGTTTCTATATTCGAGGTTTTATTCAGCGGTTGATTATAATCCAGTTTTGCGACGTATATATCAATTCCAATTGGCATCTCACTTCGCAATAGTTCTGGATCACGTATCAATTGATCGTTTTGATTAAACAATCTATTATCATAATCAGCCTTTTTACTATTTTTGAATTTACTCCAATCTAAATCCAGCACCAATTTTTTACCTGTCGAGTCGATCTTAAACTCATTATTGAAATTAATTGAATAACGATTAAAACCCTCTTTGAACTGTGTCATAGAGATCAACGTCGAATCAATTGTCGTTAAAGGTCCAATGAGAGATTTACTATCGTTATCATTAAGCTCCACATTATTGCTTCCGTTAAATTGTAAAGACATCACATTCCGATCGGAAGTTTTCTGCTCTATGCCAAATTTGTATGTATGCGTACGATCTTTAATATGCAGATTTGATTTTTGATCAAATAAAGTCTCGATGCCGTCATTAGAAATGATACGCTCTATATTTAGTCTGTTAACATATTTATCATCACTATAAGAATAAGATCCAAAATAGGTTGTATTATTCTTTTTGTAATTTAAAGATAAGGCCGAATTACCTCTAAACTTCTGTCCTAATCCTGCTGTGGCAGAGAAATTACCATTAAATCCCTCCATCTTATTTTTTTCATCACGATATTGATCGTTCCCACGGCACCTTCTGCATCGTCCCTCGCACTACGTGATTTGATTACTTCAACAGATTTGATCTGATTTCCATCAGTACTTTTCAAAAGCGTGGTCAATTGTTCTCCAGTCATATAAGTTTGTCGGCCGTCGATAGTAACCTTTACTCCAGACTGCCCCATTAACTGCAGATTATTGTCGTTGTCCAAGCTAACCCCAGGAGCACGCTGTACGATATCGAGTCCATTATTACCCGCAGCTAAAGGCGAATTCTCGACATTTAAAATCAATTTCCCCTGTTTATTTTCGACTAATGGCCTCTTGCCTTCGATCGTCACCTCAGCTAAGGCATTTGTACTGGGACTCAATTTCAAATCTGCAATCTGTTGCTGTGTTTTATTAAAAGCAATTATTGCAGATCGGGATACACTGTACCCGATCATTCTTGCTTCCACATAATAAGATCCTGCAGCAACATTTTCAAAAGCATATTGCCCATCTTCTTTCGTAATTGCTGTTTTTAAGATAATATCATTAGTACTATTGATCAGATAGCTGTAACTGCGCCCATAGGTTCATTTTTTTCATTTACGATCTTACCCGATATTCCAATAGCAGCCCAAAGCAATTGGCTACTGATTGCAAATAAGATTGTTAATATTAGTTTCATTTTCATTGTATTGTTTAGGTTGTTATATTCAAAAGAGGTGTAATGAATAATTAGTATGCGGTTATCGTATAATGTTACAGTTTGCGAGTTTTATTAAAATAATAGGTGCTAAGCACCTATTATTTATTTTTCTTTCCTTTTGTTTCAACCACCACACCAGTAGGAGAAATACTGATAATGGTATCTTTTCTGCTAACTGCAGTATCTACAGTTACCACATTTTCATCCGTCTCATCTTCCGCTTCAGGTGCAAATTCAGATTTTTCAGGTAGAGCACATTTCAAACCCAGATTTGTCATTACCCATTCCGTTTCTTTAATATCATCATTTTCATAACGCTCATAGCATTCCCAGTAAGATATATCTGCATAATTGCGCTCTAAATCCCTGTTCAGCATTACTTTTGCACCAACTGGCAGGTAGATCGTAACATTCACTTTTTGATCTCTATACAATTCTTTCTCACCTAATTTAAAGTGACTATCAAAAATAATGTTCGCGCTATCCTGAACGGCTTTATAATTAATTGCAGACGCACGTTTAGTCGCCAAATTATAATTAGCTCCTTTTGCCGAATACTCATATTTGATATAAGGCATTTGCGTTGAATCTACCCTTTCAAATCGAATTCGGATATCATCCTGAAGATATTCGAATAAGTTGGTACCGACCTTTAGATTTGAACGGCCGTGATCTCCATTTATTTTGATGACACGTACATCACGGGCATTGATACGATAGATAGATCTTGGAGCCAAAGGTTTTTCTTCTACGATCATACTTCTTCTCTAAAATCTTTAGCCACCGAACCTGCATAATAGATAATGCTACCTAAAGAAATTAACCATACTAGGAATAAAGAAGTCGTTAAGTAATTATTCATCGGCTTGCGGTCAAACAACAAGCGAATAATGAGGTAAAATAAACCTGCAAATGGAATTGCAATAGCCAAGAATGCTGCCGTTAATGCCCATGGAGCCTGCTGAGGATCGATCAAATTTAACGGTTCAATAATCCCGCGGTCCGTTACGCCTGCTATACCCAAGCTAAAAAAGATCAACGCAATTAACAGCGATATTAAGCTTAAGCCTATTGAAAAAGCAACGATCAGACCGATCACTTTTGCAAAGATTTTAATGATCTCTCCAAATGCTGTTCCAGCATTTTCTACACCTCTATTGAATGTATTGCCGGCACCAGAGAAATTCTCTTTTAGACCGCTCAATTCCTCTTCAAAACTTCGTTTAAAATTCTGGATATTAGGCGACTCTCCGCGCATTTCCATACGATCTGCTCTGGTAATTGCGATTGGCATTACAATCCACAAGATAATATACACCAGAAATCCTGAACCGAAGATTACAACGAATAACACAAATAAAAGTCTAATCCATCGAGCCTCTATGCCAAAATAATGTCCCAGACCACTACACACACCACTGATTACCTTATCTTCTGGATCACGCATCAACTTTTTACCCGTACGAAAAGTGCTGTATGCCTGATTTGTTTTTTGATCTGAATACTGTTGATCCGTATCGTTGATCTCAAAATCACTCACACTTCCCATCTGTGCGATGACGGCATTGACATCATCCATATTCAGTACTTCTTTGATTCCGAGTTGAATCTTCTCTGTAAACATCTCTGCAATACGATTTTCGATATCTTCCAAAATCTCTTTGCTGTCTTCCGAACTTCCGAAATGCTTTTTAATATCAATCATATAATTGCGCAACACATCATATGCGTCCTCTTCTATATGAAAAACGATACTATTTATATTGATAATTATAGTCTTGTTCATGGTATTTATAGGTTATATTGATTTGTCAATTGTATTAATTCTGTCCGCTAGAGATGTCTCCACTGCAAAAACCAGTTCTTTCCATGTAACATCCAATCGCTCAAGAACCTGCATTCCTTCTGCTGTGATTTCATAATATTTACGTGGAGGTCCAGAAGTTGATTCCTTCCATATATAACTCAGCAAACCGTTATTTTTAAGCCTCGTCAACAAAGGATATAAAGTTCCCTCTACAACCAAGAGCTGTGCTTTTTTCAGTTCGCTGATGATATCCGATGCATATATTTCCCCTCGGGAAATAATAGAAAGAATACAATATTCCAGTATTCCTTTCCGCATCTGTATTTGTGTATTTTCAGCTATCATAACAATACAAAGATATATGTTTTATTATGTACTATGCAATACATAGTACTATATAAATTTCAAAAATAAAATTAAAACGCTGTAAATCAGGTAAATATTTTTATATACGTCTAAATACATTATTTCACTTTTCTTATATTTATCACTATTTTAGCACGAAAATTGATTATAAGGAGTGCATGATAAGATTATTATTAGATTATAAGTGGGTAATGCTTTGGGCTGTAGTGGTTATAGCCCTGTGTTGTATGCCAGGACAAAGTTTTGAAAAAGTTCCTTCCTATCCAGGGATGGACAAGCTCGTTCACGCAGGTATGTTTTTCGTATTTTGTACGTTAATTTATAATGGTGTATTGGTTCAGTTCAAAGGTCGCCCTACAAAATGGCTTCCCGTTATTGTTGTAAGTATTTTAGGTATCCTTTTCGCATTACTGACTGAAGCATTGCAATTGTATATATTCACCTATAGATCTGGTGATTGGTGGGATCTCTTTGCAGATAGCGTAGGCATTGGTATGTCGGGTTTTGCTTACTTGCTTTTACGTGAGACGTAAAAAGTAAAAGATCAAATATTTAACATTCTAGATCAGATACTGCTTAGAAATTAACTGTGAAGTAGTTATTTGAAGTATGCTAAGCCCTCGCTAAGGTCAGAACAGAAATCCGGCAACCCGCCGCAATAAGTTTTTCCGCGGCGGCGGTTAATGTAGCTCCTGTGGTCAGTACATCATCTACCAAGAGCACATGTTTATCTGCTAAAATAGTTTCATCTGGGCAAAAAAAGACATCTTGAACGTTGTCGTATCGTTCCAATCTTGATTTTTTAGTTTGACTTGTCCCTTCGCCAACTCGCGTTAATCCATGTTCCAAAACGGGTTTTGACAATGCAATACCAAGACCTTTTGCTAAATAAAAGGATTGATTATACCCCCTTTTCTTCAACTTCTTTTTATGCAAAGGAACGGGCACAATGACATCAACATCCTGAAAAGTGTGACTGTTAGACAGCGTCTCACCATATTTCCTTCCAAGGAAATATGCAAGTTGAGGTTGATTGGCATATTTGATTTGATAAAGTATCCGCTCTACCCGCGAGTCCTGCCGCAACAGAAATAGAGCCGAGGCATGTTCAAAATGAAATTTTCCCCACAATTGGCGCGCAACTTGATTATTAAGATCTAAATGAAAATCTGTGATAGGTAAATGAAATAGACAAGAAGTACAGATATACCTTTCTTGACTAACTAAAACATGGCCACAGCCTGCACAAATTTTTGGGAAAAATAAGGCTAAAAAGTCTGATAAATAAAGAAATAATTGGTTTCTCATTTTTGATTATGCCTATACTAACTTAAGTAAATTTGTTCTATTTACAATTAAAATTATAAATAAAACAAATTTATCACAGTCTCTATCATCAATTAATATATTGAGAAGAGGTATAGTCTAATCCCTTATTATTAAGCTTCTTGAGCTTCTTTATCTTTAATTGCTAACTGACCACAAGCGGCGTCAATATCTTTACCACGGCTTCTACGAACATTTGTTATAATACCTTGATTTTTCAGATAATTAGCAAATACCTCAATCTTATCGGCATCGGCATTGACAAAACTTGCTAAAGAAATAGGATTATATTCAATAATATTAACCTTACAAGGAACATTTTTACAAAATCTTGCCAACTCTTTAGCATCCTCGAGCTCATCATTAAAATTATCAAAAACGATGTATTCAAAGGTTATTGGGCTTTTTGTCTTCGCATAAAAATACTTCAATGCATCTGCTAATGCTTCTAATGTATTTTGCTCATTGATGGGCATGATCTCATTACGCTTCTTATCATTTGCGGCATGTAAAGACAATGCTAAGTTAAATCGGACTTCGTCATCCCCTAATTTTTTAATCATTTTAGCAATACCAGCGGTAGAAACTGTGATCCGTTTTGCCGCCATATTCAATCCATCTGGCGAGGTAATACGCTCTACCGACTTCATCATATTCGCATAATTCAAGAGTGGTTCACCCATCCCCATATAAACAATGTTGGTCAACGGTTGCTGATATTTCTCTTCGGCTTGTTTTGCGATCAAAACAACTTGATCATAAATTTCATCTGCATTCAGATTACGTTTACGATCCATATAACCCGTGGCACAAAATTTACAGGTCAAACTACATCCAACTTGAGAGCTCACACAAGCAGTCATACGTTCTGGAGCAGGGATTAATACACCCTCAATCACATTTCCATCATACAAAGTAAAACTACTTTTGATCGTTCTATCAGAACTGACCTGTGATTGTTTGACTTTAACAGCACGAATAACAAAATTCTCTTTTAGCTTTTCCCGTAAAGGTTTACTTAGGTTGCTCATCAAATCAAAATCCACACAGGATTTTGCCCAAATCCATTCGTAAATTTGCTTTGCACGGAACCCTTGCTCACCCATTTCAGTAAGCTTCTCTTTAATCTGATCTATCGACAGACTACGAATATCAATTATTTTACTTTTCTCAGTCACAGCGCAAAGGTAAGGTTATTTCTATAAAAACTTATTTTTATAATGTCATAAAAATCAGAACTCGCTGAATTATAAATTATTACTTGCGATCAACGGGATACAAATGCTAACGGAACCAACATCGTTCTTAACAAACTTTTAAAAAAAATCTTCTTAACTAAATGAAAAACAAGTTTATAATGCGTTCATACGAGATTTAGATCACAGATAAAATATACATTCCCGCTCGAATGGATGCAAAACTTTTCCTAGTTTTGAATCATCAGTTTGATCAACTTCAAAAGAAGTATCAGAATATAATACCTTAAGCTCACGCTACAGATGGAAATACAGAAACTCGAACAGAAGCATTATCCTGATGTTGCCCGCATTTACCAGCAGGCAATCGATGCAGGAAACATCACTTTAGCGACAAAAACTAGTTCTTGGAAAGATTGGGATAAAGATCATCTCGAAAATATGCGCTTTGTTGCCATTGAAAACAATACTATAATCGGTTGGGTAGCATTATCTCCTGTACTACAGCGAACAGGCTATCATGGTGTAACCGAATTAAGTATTTATATCGATCAGGATCATCAAGGCAAAGGAATTGGCAAAGTATTGATGCAACATATTATTGACACTTCTGAAAACGCGGGCATTTGGACGATCATGTCCTTTATTTTTCCTGAAAATGATAAAAGTACCTTGTTGCACAAGAAATTCGGATTTAAATTATTAGGCACGCAGCAAAAAGCTGCCCAGCTAAACGGAATTTGGATGGACAACTGCATTTTAGAGCGGCGGTCAGCACTAATATAAACGTAGAGCCCCATTTTTATTAGAAAAATGGGGCTCTTGCACAATAGATTACTATTTATTATCCATGTATGGCTTCTTTCGTTCCATAAGATTGGATCAAATTTCCTTCAAATTCCAACCACTCTTTCCAACGCTTATCGACATCGACATCCGTTGAGAATTGACGTGCGAAATTAAGAAACGTTGTATAGTGATTAGCCTCAGAAACCATTAGATCATGATAAAACTTCGCTAATTCCTCATCCTTTATATTTTGAGACAATACTCTAAAGCGTTCACAGCTTCGAGCTTCAATCATGGCCGCAAATAACAAACGATCTATAAAAGCCATGTTACGGGAACCGTCCTTTTTATTGAATTTCATCAGTTGTCCCACGTAATCATCTTTACGTTCTTTACCCAACGTATAGCCTCTTTCTTTAATAATATCAATGACCATTTGGAAATGTTGCATTTCTTCAATAGCAATCGCTGTCAATTCATGCACCAATTCTTCATGTTCCGAATTGTACATAATTAATGAAATAGCATTTGAAGCTGCCTTTTGCTCGCACCAAGCATGATCAGTCAGAATCTCTTCTAAATTTCCTTCTGCAATATTTGCCCACCTTGGATCCGTTAACAATTTCAATCCTAACATTTTGTCCTCTCTATTTTTAAAACACAAAGTTAAGCATATCTCTCCGATATAAAAATGTTGAATACTACTTTAACCAAGGTCTTATTATCCCTTATTAAGAGCAGCTCTA
Source organism: Sphingobacterium sp. IITKGP-BTPF85 (assembly GCF_001006065.1). Taxonomy (NCBI): domain Bacteria; kingdom Pseudomonadati; phylum Bacteroidota; class Sphingobacteriia; order Sphingobacteriales; family Sphingobacteriaceae; genus Sphingobacterium; species Sphingobacterium sp. IITKGP-BTPF85. Next base: position 7,046 of record NZ_ASZT02000113.1, on the reverse strand, counting down.
ACCTGAGGAGCGATTTTTGTTCCAAAAACCTCAATTGCTTTCATCATATCAAGATGATTAGGTGCACCAACATCCATATGTGCAGAAAAGCGCGTCAATCCTAAAGATTCCTGTATTTTTAAGATTTTATCTACAGCATAGTCCGCATCTCCAATAATTAAATGACCATGTGATGAACGTCCAAAGTCATATTGAGTCCGTTGGTATGGTGGCCATCCACGATCGCCGCCTATGCGGTTCATTTGTGCCGCATAAATAGGATAGTAAGCATCTGCAACTTGTTGTGAATGATCACCAAAAAGAGCATGCATATGTACACCTACCTGAAAATTAGCCATATCATGACCGTTATCGGCATAAGCTTGTTGGTACATTTCTACCAGTGGCTTAAAAGCTTCGTACGTTCCTCCAATAATAGCAAACATAACGGGTAAACCTAATTTCCCAGCGCGAATAACAGATGAAGTTGTACCTCCTACCGCAACCCAAATTGGTAATTTAGGTTGAACAGGTCTTGGAAAGATCTGTTGATTTACTAATGTAGGACGAAATTTACCCGTCCAATTAATCGTATCCTGATTATTTAGTTTGACCAATAGGTCCAATTTTTCTTCAAATAATGCTCCATAATCATTTAAATTATAACCAAACAAAGGGAATGATTCAATAAATGATCCTCTACCTGCCATAATCTCCGCACGTCCATTTGATAAAACATCAACTGTCGCGAAGTCTTGAAAAAGTTTAACCGGATCTGCAGAACTTAACACGGAAACTGCACTCCCTAATTTTATATTTTTAGTAACAGAAGCGGCTGCCGCTAATATAATTTCTGGAGCTGAAACAGCATAGTCCGGACGGTGATGCTCACCCATTCCAAAAAAATCCAGCCCTACTTCATCCATCAATTTTATTTGTTCAATAATCTGATGTAACTTTTCCTGTGAAGATTGTATTTGCCCTGTTTTGGGATCAATATGCAAATCGCCAAACATTCCTATTCCTAATTCCATATTATTCTTTTTTTTATGATTAAACAAACTTATCAATTTTCTAACTCTTAAAAATTGATCTACAACAAGAAAAAACTAGAAAATACTTTTTTGAAAACATGATGACAGTACAGCCATCAAACTAAAAGAAAATGAGCATAACCATTATTTAACACATTCTTGAGACTGATCACTTTAATGCAAAATGCTTTACTGTTGCTTTTACGACATCTGCCACATGACCATCAAAATGATGATTCCCCTTCATATAAATAGTTTCTAAATTTTTTAACCGAATATTCTTAATCGGGAAACTCACTCCATCTTCACCAAGCAAAATAGCCGTTCTAACATTGACCATTTTATTGATCTCGGCAACAACATCCATACTTCTTTTAACCTCGCTCCTCCCAAACAGGTCTGAAACATGAATCTCCAAATCAGTAGAAGTTGATGGTTCCAGAAGTGCCACAGCCTGCAATCGCTCCTTCCATTCTGCGGTTAATTTATTAACCAAAAAAGGAATAACATCCGCACCAAAGGAATATCCGACAAAATAAACGAGGTGATTCTTTTTACCTACCAATAATTTTTCAAGAGTGCTGCTTAGTTCCTTCGCAATCTGATCTGCGGATTTCTTATCCCAAAAAAAGCTCTTCGAGTTTACAGCACCTACTGTATATCCCTGTTTCCCCAAGAGCTCGCAGTAACTTGTTGAAAAACTATTAAGACCACCATCACCACTTAGATAAAGGACAATAGGGCTATTTGCATTACTGTTCCAAATCTTAAGCAGGATATCTTTCTGCTGTCCCATTACTGTTAATTTTAACAAAAACAAGAGGATAAATAACCCTAATTTATTGCGTACCATATGTATCCTATTCATTATCTGGCTTCATTACTTTAGACAAAGCTTGAGGCAACTGTAATAGGTCAAAATCATTGCCAAAAATTAAATACTTATTTTCCCAGATCGTCGCATACTTTTCTTTAAAATCTCTCAAACTCTGATAGTGTTTAAAAGAGCCCACTTTGTCGGCCGCAATTTCATAATCTGCTCTGCAGGGTTATCTGGAGACTCAATACCGCTCATCGGTACCATTCCCAGATTGATATATTTAGCACCTTTTTTCCGGGCATAATCAACCAGATTTATAATTAGAGCATCCATACATCCTCCGGGAGCATGCTCCACTTTACGGATAAGATCATACGTACACTCCCCTTCAGTAAAATCTGGTATAATATTCAAAAAGGCGACAATCTTATTTTGATCATCTTTTACCGCTATAACATCTTGTTCAGCAATTGTTGCTGCCTCAAACTGTCCTTGCGAAAAGATCATTTCTTTCTTATCGAACACCATAAGCCATTCATCAGAAACAGCCTTCAGTTCAGCTACAATCGCATCCGACTGCGGGGCGGTTAGCAAAACAGTCGCATACCCTTTTTTTTCTAAGCTATTTAAAGAGTTTCGAAGCGATTTTCTATTCTTACCTTCTAAAGAAAATGATGCAACATCCATCAAGCCTCCTGCCCTATAATGATCTTCCGTTTTCGAAGCTCCAGAAAATAAGGCAAGCTGTTTTCATCAACGCGGTAATACACGGACTTTAACCCCAAAGAGGTACAATAAAGTTCGAACTCTGCAATTACTTCATCTTTATCGTCAAATGCACATACAGGTTCATCTAAAACAATCGCGAAAGCCTGACTGATACGGTAAGAGACAAAACCATCTGTCCGCTCAGAAAAATACAATTGTTTATCTGGAGCAATTTTGAAATAATCCATCGGCGACCCTCCATACAATTTGAGTAAACGCTTCGCCTTATCCAGTACGTTCTGCTCATGATCTTCTTCATGAATAATCCTAGGACACAAGAAAGTATAGATCAACAACATCCATGAAAATAGACCCAGAAAGTGTGTAATATTCAAAAACTCCTGACCAAAAGTTGTTAACGGGTTGAGTTCGTCATTAAATAACAAAAAACTCTGCATGGTATGATATATAGACTGCTGCCAGGTAAAATCAACGCCAAAATGCTTTTTGTCAATCACATAAAAACAGACAAACCCAAACAAACACACCCCTGTCAAGGCAATGAAAAAGGTGGCAAAACCGATACGCATCCAATTTTTATTGGTCTTAATCCGGTACTGCTTTTGGTTCGTAACCAGTAAAACAATAATAAACAAGGACACCAATGCTTCTTCATAATCTAGTGCCTTACCAATATGTCCCAGTAAGGATAGAAAAGAAAATATGAGAGCAATCCAAAAAGCCGATCTGTAGCCCTTAATCAGATAAGCGGCACTCACCATCAACCCAAGTCCTAAAACCAATACCATCAACTTAGATGCATGCATCGCTTCGATAGGAAGGTAATATTTTTCAAGCCGCATCCGTTCCACCAATGGCGGGGTTGCTACCGAGATGAGGTTGATGATCCCTAAAAAGAAAATAGCAATGGCGGGTAAAATTCGTGCAATGATCTGCCTTCCACGCCAGATAAAAGAAAAAACTCCAAAAATTAAGGGCAACCAAAATTCAAATGACCGATAGATAATTGTCAGCCCTAAGCCTTCTTCTTTACTATAACCATAAGAAGTAAAGATATATAACATCGTAAATTCTACAGCGCCTAAGCCTCTCAAAAGGGAGAGACCATCATCAGGACGACTGTAATGGTATAGGCCACAGCTGCAGCTTCAAACGAAACATGTGTCTGCAGCGCATACATGCTAATAAATGCATGGGCAATACCACAGAACTCAATAGCGACAGAAACCAGAATGGTCATCCATAGATATCCTTTGTGAATATGTGCCGAAAACAGCTCATGAATATTACCGATCAGCTTCGGAAATTTAATCTCCAGCCATCTATACAATCCATTTTTTACTCTAATCGACCAGAAAAACAGAAAGGATAAACCGAGTAACAAACCAAGTACGACCAAAGATATCCAGGCATTATCAAAGTTTTTATGATCAAAAACAGTATACAGAATAATAGGGACACCAATAATAAAAACAGTCAGTAACCCGACATACCCATATATGGCGCCTGATTGATGAATTTTGGTCGAGTTAAGTTGTTTCTTTCGTAACTGCGAAGTGGTATAGGCCAATGAACTGACCCCTCGGCCGGAAGGAATACACTCAGTAGATTCCTTTTTAAAAAGAGTTCAACCGCATCCCATAGATTCAGTTTCAATCCGATAGATCGGAAACTAAAAATATACATCACTCCTTGTAACAAAATATATAATAAAGTGATTCCAAACCCAACTATTAACCAATTAAAATCTGCTGAAGCCAGCTGGGGACCTATGGAGCTATTTCTTTACGTTCGCTTCTAAAAAAAACAAACGCCAACAATACAATAAAAATAGCCAATAGCTCCTTCCAGTACGTTTTTGGAGACAGCTTTTGGATACCACTTAGCAATGATTTCTTCATATGAGTATGCTATTTTATCTATGATAAATATAACGAGTATTTACCCTCTTTAAATAAATAAATTGTGACCATTGTTTTAAACGTAGATAAATTTATCTCCATATGACAACAGATAGCCTGATAACGGCAAGAATCAAATTGTAGAAAAAATATATTCAACACCATCCTTTTATTATCCTTTTGAGCTAAGTTTCTTTTTGTAAATAATATTACAAGATGAAAAATAAGCAATTGAAAATATAATGAATAGAGTATTGTGCTTTTTGCGTAAATTTCCATCGATGGAAAAACAAGAAATACTTTTTATAGGTTTAGTCTGGCCGGAACCAAGTTCTTCTGCGGCTGGATTTCGTATGGTACAGCTACTAAAAAGTTTCAAAAAATGATAACACCATCACCTTTGCAAGTGCCGCATCTAAATCTCCATATAGTGCCGATCTAGTCGCTATGGGTATTAATGAAGTGGAGATCAAACTCAATGATGCTAGCTTCAATGATTTCGTTCGAGATCTTAAACCTCATATTGTTGTTTTTGATCGCTTTATGACCGAGGAGCAATACAGCTGGCGAGTAGCACAAGAGTGTCCAGATGCTGTCAGAATACTCGATACCGAAGATTTACACTTCTTAAGACACGCCCGCCAGTCCAATGCTAAAAATGGCGAACAGTTTGATCAAACCTTATTGTATTCCGATATTGCGAAAAGGGAAGTTGCCGCAATCTTACGCTCGGATATCTCGCTCATTATCTCCGAACTTGAGATGCAATTATTGACGAATCAGTTTGCGATCAATCCATCCATCCTCTATTACCTACCCTTTTTGGAAGAAGAAATTGATGAAGCATGTATAGCAAGCTGGAAGACTTATGAAAACCGTGCTGACTTTATGTTTATCGGCAACTTTATACATGAGCCGAATTGGAACACCGTACAGTATTTAAAAACCGAAATTTGGCCCTTGCTCAGGAAGCAGCTTCCTAAAGTAAGTCTGAATATCTACGGTGCCTATCCAAGTCAAAAGGTACTCCAACTTAACAATCCTAAGGAACGATTCTTTGTTCATGGAAGAGCAGACCATGCCCAAGATACCATGTCCAGACACCGTGTCCTATTAGCTCCTATTCAATTTGGTGCTGGTGTTAAAGGTAAATTTATAGATGCTATGCAAACAGGAACCCCCTCCGTTACAACAACAATTGGAGCTGAAGCAATGTCGGGAGACCTGCCATGGAACGGGTTTATCGCAAATGAACCGCAACTATTTGTTGAAAAAGCAATCGAACTTTATAACAATAAAACAATCTGGCTAGAAGCACAGCAAAACGGTATCACCATCATTAATCAGCGCTATTCACGCACGAGGTTTGAAGACGATCTTCTAATGACCATCCGTTTCATCAAAGCACAGCTTCAGGCCCATCGACAACAGAATTTTATGGGACAGCTGCTGCTCCACCATTCTTTATTAAGCACGAAATACTTATCCTTGTGGATAGCTGAAAAGAATAAGAAATAAGCTTATTTAAGCCCTTCCCACCATTTATCATATCGTTTATCTAGCTGTTGCAAATAAACAATCTCTCCCATTTTGGGTGTTAACACAGGAATTTCTGCCTCTTCCGCATACTTACTGACCAGAGAAAGCGGTTCCTTCCAGTCGTGCAGTGCCAATGCAAACTTGCCAGAATGTACTGGTAGAAAATGTTTAGCCTGAAGATCAACAACCTCCTTTAAAAGTTCGTCGGGCATGGAATGGATATAACGCCATGTTTCATTATACTGACCATTTTCCAGGATCGCCAAATCAAAAGGGCCATATTTATCGCCAATAGTCTTAAAATGTTTCCCATAGCCGCTGTCTCCACCTAAAAACAGCTTATACTTTTCTGTCTGTAAAACAAATGATGTCCAAAGTGTTGTATTACGCTTAAACTTTCTTCCTGAAAAATGACGTGCAGGTGTGGCAACTATCTTAAACTCCTTTTCAAAAGATGTCTCATCATACCAGTCCAATTCCGTAACCTGATTTTCAGCAAATCCCCATCGCTCGAAATGGCGCCAACGCCAAGACCACAGATCACATTTTTGATTTTAGAACGTAACTGTATCATGGTTTTATAGTCCAGATGATCATAATGATCATGGCTAATTAACAAAAGATCTATCGGCGGAAAATCATCAGCCTGATAAACATAAGATAGATTGAAAGGCTTATTGCTCCCTGGAACAGGAGAAGCATTATCCGAAAAGACGGGGTCTACAACAATGATCTTACCGTCAATCTTCAGGAGATAAGAAGAGTGTCCAAACCAGATAAGCAAATCTGCATCGGGTAAATTTTTAAGATCCTGCTTCATAACCGGAAGTGGCATCTTAGGGCTTCGAATAGCACGATCTTTAAATAAAAAAGCATACATCGCTCCGACAAAGCTCTCGCCCTCTTTCAATGATGGCGTATGTTCCAAATTTTGAAACTGCGAATCCCTAAAATTCGGAGACTTCATAACACGTTCCAGACGTGTTCCGGTGATTTTTCCTCCAAAAAGAGGCCTCATTAAATAAACATTACCCATTACAATTA
>NZ_ASZT02000112.1:0-17579 GCF_001006065.1 Sphingobacterium sp. IITKGP-BTPF85 | reverse complement strand
TCTACTGTGTCTCTGAATCATCCCATTGATCTGCGGATATTGGCTATAGTCGAATCAACAACAGCTTCAACGGCCTCCATTTCAGCTTCGCTTATTTCTTCTAATACGTTCACGGTATCAGGTAAAATTTCCTTCTTCACTCTCAAAGTTTACTTCTTCCATAGCCTCCACAGCTTCTTCAGCAGCAGCTGTAGCTGCGGTTGCCGCATCACCTAATGCTTCATTATAGGTCCAGGTGTCCGTCGCATAAGAGCCAAGATCTAAGCCGTAACGGTCTGCTACATCTTTCATTTGAAAATACTGACTGTGTACATCACCTGTGAGAATAAACATTGTTTCCGAATTCCAGGCAACCTGTGTTTTACCATCTTTGGAAACTCTTCTTTCATATCCATTATATATTGGAAGAACTTCATATTGTGAAAACATATGTTGTTTGACCTGATGGTTTGCTTTCAGGGGAAGTAAAATTCCAATGTAGTGTAAACTATCGGTATTTGCACGGTAAACATAAGCCTGTTTATCTAGATTAAAATCCAGCTCTTTTAGGTTTTTGATTGGAAAATCCATGTTTTTGGCCTGTTCAAATGCACCTAGTTTAGTTAGTGTTTCGTTTAGCAGTTCCATAGAACTTTGTTCTACGATAGCTTTATTATTAATAGAAACAACAAAGTCGGCATGAGCCGGTATTTTGCTGGTCAGTTCTTGAGCTGTAGCCTCCATTCCTGCAAAAGCAGATAATGCTAACAAGGGTAAGAATTTAATATTCATGTAGTTATTTGTTATTTAAAGTGATGGTATTGGCTAATGAAACTTTGCCACTAGCAAGATCTGTAGCCTTTAACTTAAGTAGAACAGCTTTTGCAGAACTGGATATTTTTGCTGAAGCATGTTTTTGTGATTTGACCGTTTTATCAAAACGTATAATCTGTGTGTAAAAGGCATCATTAAAATATTTGCGGTCAGTTTCAGATATACGGGCATACTCTTTACTTAAAGTAGGAGAGTGCGTATATGTTCTGGTAAAGGTTCCAGTTTTAGCATCGTAGGAATAATTATTATTATTACCGAGGGCACTTTTAAAATGAGTTCCAAGCGCTTTACTAAAATTATTCAGAGCATTTACGGAAGCGAAATTGCAGGAGACAGTTGCAATATAATTGTTAAAATCTAAATTATATTGCACTTGACTTATACCTGGGGTATTTTTTAAAATACGGATCATGTCCTCGGTTTCACTCTTTATCTTCTCTTTTGTCGGAATTTGAATGCCATTTACACTTTTTAATTTCATCAGAGAGGCTACTTTAGTACTACTTTTACTAAGGTTGAGTGTAGCTTTAATACTGCCAGAACCATTGGCATTTAGATTGATATCTTCAATAAAGTCAAAGCAACTTGTCAATAAACTGCAACAGCAGATTAAGATTATTAATCGCGAAAACGACTTAAGTTTTATCATTTTTTATTGTTTTAAAGGATTTGCTATTATTCCTGCTAATTACCGTGCCATCATCGTACGGCATGAGATTTTCTTTCTAGGTTCTTAGCAATTTTACGTCTACTCAAAGCTAGAGATTAGAAGCAATTTCTACAATCCCCGAAACTAGTGGTTTTACCAATCAAAGTTCTACTATTGACGAATCAATCCATATTCTAACGCTAATTTAATTGCAGAACTAAGATTTTTTGCGTCAAATTTCTCAATCAAATTTTTACGGTGACTTTCCACAGTATGCGGACTAATAAATAGTTTTTCTGCGATTTGCCCCGTTGTTAATCCCAAAGATGCCTCAGTTAGTACTTCCTTTTCCCTACGGGTCAATTTTGGAACACTTTTGAGTTCATCTTTTGATTTTCTTTCAACAATATTTTTGGTTTGAGAACATAGAAATTTGTTTCCTTTTATAACCTGTTCAACTCCGGCAACAATCTCTTCCACAGAAGCATTTTTTTGAATATAACCTTGGCCCCCCTCTTGCAGTACACTATTGATAACAGCATATTCGTTATGTACACTGATTACTATAATACGCATTTGAGGATACTTGGACCTCAACGGTTTGATCAGCTCAATACTATTGGCATCAGGAAGATTAATATCCAGTAAAAGTACATCAACAGGCCCATCCGAAAGCGCTTTATGCATGGTTGATGCATCAGGATAACAACCCACTACTTCTAACATATCTTCCTTAGAAGGATATTTTTCAATCCTTCCGAAAGCAAAGGATGATCATCTGTAATTGCTATTTTAATCATTTATTTTATTTTTTTGGAAATATAATTTCAACACTTGTCCCCACATCTTTTTCCGACTGTATAGTAAATTTCCCTTTAAGGAAATCGATCCGCGATTGTATATTATGAAGGCCTGCTGAGTGATTACCCTTAACCTGATCAATATCAAATCCTTTTCCATCATCTTCAACAGTGATGGTGTAATAATCAGCTTCTTCTACAATTTGAATGATAATTTGTTTGGGGTCAGCATGTTTTATTGCGTTATTAACCAACTCCTGGATTACCCGATAAACAAGTAATTGTTCATCTTTTGTAAGTTGATTCGAATAATGTAAAAATTGTACATCAATATCCAATTGTACATTGGACATACGAACAGCGTAATCTTGTAATGCTTCTTCCAGACCATATCTATTTAGCAAATCCGGCATCAGATTATGAGCTACACGTCTTAGCTCTTCTACAGCAGTATCCAATTGCAGAAGAGATTTTTGCATATCATTTTTCATTGGGCTATCCACTTTATTTGTCAATTGAGATAAACTGATTTTTGTGGTGGATAAGAGGCCTCCTAGTCCATCATGAAGATCCCTGGCCAATCGTCCTCGTTCCTGTTCCTGACCATCAAGCATAGCAGTTAATATTGATATTTTTGAATTCTGACGTTCCTTATCTAAAGAGAAATTGTACAGTTCCTTATTTTGACGCATACTTTTGGATCGCTGTTTATATGCGTATAGCATTAATAGTAGAACCAGTAAAAAAACAAGATCAAAGCCACATAATATTTATTTATTTTCTCTTTATAAGAAATCTCATTTTTGAAACTGAGGATGTCCTGAGCACGATTTTGTGTCTCTAAACGAGATAGCTTGAGTTCCTGGGTTCTTTTTTCAGATTCAAGTTGTGTGAGCTCAAGTTCTTTTCGCTGATTTTCTTCATGCAACTTCAAATTCTCATATTGCTGTTTTTGCTGCAGACTGACGGTATGCAGCAAACGGAGCTGCTGTTCTTTTTTATCCGTTTCCAGTTGCATTCTGATAAGTTGCTGTTGCTGTCTTTCTTTATCAAACTGTGCTTCTAGTCGTTTACCCAATTCCAATTGTTCTTGATTGTATATGGATTTAAATGTTTCCATATACACTTTATGGTAACGTATGGCTTCAGCAAGATTATTCTCCTGTTCCGCAATTTCAGAGAGATTCTCGTAAATACTGAGGATGATGTTCTGATCCGGAACACTGCTTTTAGTAATCTCCATAAGTGCCGACAACAAATAGGCTTTAGCACGCTCAGGTTTTTTGTTTTTCAGTGCGATCTCCGCCATTATACCGTAAGCAGATGCAACATGCGTGTATTGTTGAGTCGCTGTTCCCTGCTTTAGGGCGAGCTCAGCATATTGAATTGCCTGATCTTGATAAGAATCAGGAAAAAAACTAAAGTAGAGGTAAGCTAGATTATTAGCAACAAAGATAGATTAGATGGGAAGGGGATTGTAGCCTTATTTTTGTTATACGTATTAATAGCTAAGAGGTAATACTTTTCTGCCTGATCTCGTAATTTGTGGTTAGTATCGTTCTTTATGTACTGTTGTTCATACATATACCCCATGAGCATATAAGCGTCAAATATAGCAATGGGATCATTTTGTTGAATAGCAAGATCTAAAGCAAGTAGACTATATTTCTCCTGTAGCTGATGCTCATTCCAATTCGCATAAATTGAAGTTAGCTCCTTGTAAGTTGTAGATTTACGGCTATTAAGTGTACGGGATGGGGGAGCCTGATCAAAATAGCGGATCGCACGTAGAAAACTTCTAACAGCTTCACCTTCTTTATTATTTCTGGTATATAGCCATCCTTCACAATAACTTATATAACCCTTGATCTCTACATCTTTAGATTTGCTAGCAAACTCTTTTGCCTTATCAAAACTACTTTTAGATTCTTTTATACGCTCGCTGATTCTATAATTCATAGCCTCAATCGCATAAAGATTAGCCGCATATTTTCCATCTGGTAAGCGACTTGCTATCTGGATATTATCTTTAAGGATTTGACCGGCCTTAACTTCTTGTTGATTGAAAAATAAGGCAGTTGCATATTTGCCGGCAACAATTAATCTTTCTGGATTCGTAACAGATACTTTATCATATTGTTCCTTTAGTTTATCTAGCACTTCCTGAGCAGAAGAAAAGTTAAATAAAAAACACAAGATTAATAGAAGCAGAGTTTCTCTCGATTTATTGGTAAAATATAGTGCACTCTTCTTCATTTGCATTCATTCTGGACCTATTATATAGGAGACTAAGATATCATTTTTTATAAACAATGTATAGATCGAAACATTAAAATAGTTGTTTAAACCCCATAAATGCAAGAAAACTCCCATATTTATTTTACTAAATATGGGAGTTTTCTCATATTATTCAGCCTCTACAGCAGCAACCTCTTGACCTTTAGTATCAATATAATATATGTTTTCACCAGCTTCATCTTCCGAGACAATGGCTACACCATTATCAAACGCAAGTGCTGTTGAAAATTTAAAAGGAATAATTGTTTTACCTTTTTCATCAATGTAACCATACTTACCATTTTTCATCGCTAAGAAAATATTTCCTTCATCAGGTAAAGCCATATATTCATATCCTTCGGCTATTTTTTTATTATCTTTAATAGAGAGTAAAGAATAAGAAGTATCCTCGAAAGTAATAAAATAGTCTTTATTTCTCATGAAAATGTGTTCATGTACTGCTGGTATGATCACCTGCTCCTTCTCATTCATAAAACCGCTTTTATCATTTTTCATGAATTGGATCAGCCCATTTCCGGAAACTCACCATCTCATATGTTGCGTTAATAAAAACGCTTCCATCAGCACGTAATAAACCGTATTTATCTTGTGCACCGTACATGAATGTTTTGGAGTCGTCAGAATAGTTTAGAAAATCGTGTTGTAGCGTAATAATTTCTTTACCGGCTAAGTTGATCGCTCCAATTTATCCTCTGCATTGTTTACTATAGATATGTCTCCATCAAAAGGTGCTATAAAAGTATACTTAGGTTGTAAAAGAACTTTATCATTCTCATCTTTTAGTCCATATAAATCTCCGGTTTCATTAGTGAAAATATAGCGATTATCAGCAACTTGAAGATCACCATATCCTATTGCACTATCAGCTTGCATTTCCGTATAACTTTCTGGAATTTCGAATAGCTCTTGAGTCAATTCCTCAGAGTCGATCTTTTTTGCAATGTAGCCATCTCCCGATACCGTAATTGACAATGGTGCCCCAGGTAAAGTTTCTAAGAAATTGAATTCCGCCCAAGATAAATTAGGGATCTGCTCAGTATAATAAACCGCAAGTTTTACATCCTCGCCAGACTCCTCATCAGTTCCTATATTAATTATTGCTAGTTTACATGTATATCCCGCTATTTTTTTCTCTTGGCCTTTTATGTATTCGATCTGGATATCACTGTAATCATTTTTGGTACCGTCTTGTAGCATCAAGTACTCTTGAGAGTTAGGAACTAAAATAAATGATTTTAATTTTTTCTTATCTTTTATCTCGATGTGACTTTCATCCTGCGTATAAGCGATGCGCATATAATCCTGATTCACCCAAGCTCTTAATTGCGTATCATCCAGCTGTCCATTGTTTTCTCCCGATTTTATTCCGTAATCGATACGAAAAAACTTGTTGGATTGAGCTAGGCACTTAAGCTCATTAAGCACACTGTTGCTAGTGTTAGTGTTATTCTCTTCATGATATTAATGTAATTCTAACACAAAAGTCATGATAGTTTTTTACCATTTTTATCCCTGATAACAGCCATTTGCAAAACATGAATAGGGATTATTTTCGTTATCATAAACAGCTCTTGACCATCTCCTCATGTATTGATCACCTAAGCATGAAGTCTATTTATATATTTTGGAGCGCTTTAATTTTTTCGATTTCTAAATATAAATGGTTGTTTTTTAACTTGAAATAGAGAAAATCTAAACAATAAGAGGATGTAATTTGTTTAAAAGTTGTACAGATTATTTCAAGCGACCAGATGTGAGACATATGCGCATACCTTTACTACTTTTTTCATTGCAACTTTTGTAAATGCCAACCCCCAGCAGTTAAAGCAGGTATCGCAGGAAGAAGCGATTCTGACGAACATTGTTTTCATGCGTACCGAGGGATTACTTATGACCCAACTGATAGAGCAAAAGTCAAAGAATAAAAAGTGCTTTCCGCAATTAAGCGAGCCAAACGTTACTACACAGAGACCCAGCCTATGCTACTAGAAGTTATAAAAGGTAAAGCACTTGCCCTAGATCAAAAACAGTTCGATTACATTTCTCAAGAAGCTGAAAAAAATTCCAAAATTACGACATCAAAAATGAAGGTCATTGGATTAAACTCTATCAAAATCACATTCAAAACTGTATACGCTCCTATAGTCTACTTTTGCAAGATAGAGAATGGGCAAGTGTTACCTATTTTTCATTTTATGCACTCCCAGAATTGATTAATCTCGATCAGGAATTTATAAAATTAAACATTAAATAAATACAAGTATATTTAGCGTATATCTGGATCAAATGAAAATTCTTACCGCAAAACAAATGATGAACGCAGATGTACTGACCTGCAACGAACAACAAATTACAAGCTTAGATTTAATGGAAAGAGCTTCCCAAACGGTCTTTGCTGCATTAAAGATCAAGTACCCAGATCTCCCAAAACAACATTTCACCATCATCTGCGGAAAAGGAAATAACGGCGGAGATGGATTGGTATTAGCACGTTTATTAGATGCACATTTAGCCAATGTGATGGTATATGTCCTAAAATCCGAAATTTACGCGCCTGATAATAGCCGCAATCAGGTAAGATTATCCGCGGCGCAAATTCATTTTTTTAACGAAACAGATCAGTTACAAATCCCGGATAATACCATTGTTATAGATTGTCTGTTCGGATATGGACTGCGAGAAGAATTAGACGGAAAATGGGCTTATATCTGCAAGCAGATCAATGAAGCTGATGTTCCTGTATATGCCATTGATATGCCTTCAGGCTTATTGGCAGATAGACCAACATCGATTACTGCTCCTGTGATTCATGCAGATTTGGTATATACTTTCCAAATGCCTAAGCTCGCATTATTAATGCCTCAGAACCAAGTTTTTTATGATGATTTTCAAATACTGGACATTCAATTGAGTAAAAATGCTATTGAAAAAGAAAATTCCGATTTGATTTATGTGGAAAAAGGGTTAATACTCAAATACTATAGAAAAAGGAAAAAGTTTGAACATAAAGGCAATTTTGGACATAGCATGATCATAGGGGGAAGCAAGGGAAAAATGGGGTCTGTCCAGCTGGCACTAAAAGCAGCTTTGCGAAGTGGCTGTGGTTTAGCTACCGCCTTTGTACCTGCTTGCGGGCATATCATTATCCAGACTGCTGTGCCCGAAGCTATGGTCTTATTAGATGACCATAATGATGTGATAACCACCATGCCCGACTTAGCAAATTATCAGGCTGTTGGCATTGGAGTAGGAATGGGAACCGCAGCAGAAACAAGTGTAGCCTGGATAGATTACATAAGTAGAGGAATCCAAACGCCATTGATTATAGATGCTGACGGTTTAAATATGATGTCAAAAAATCCCGAATTATGGAACTTTATACCGAAAAACACCATTCTGACTCCACATCCAAAAGAACTGAATCGGATTATAGGATCGTGGATGGACGATTGGGATAAATTAGAAAAAGTAAAAGAATTTGCAAGTAAATATCAGGTCAATATATTGATAAAAGGAGCAAATAGTGCAATGGTGATGAGCGACGGTAAGATCTACTTGAATAGTACAGGAAATGTAGGAATGGCAACAGGGGGTAGCGGCGATGTATTAACAGGGATTATAACCGCATTGCTTGGACAGGGATATCCTGCAAACGAAGCGTTAATCATGGGTGTATATTTACATGGAAAGGCAGCAGATTTGGCAGTTAAGACCATCGGTACTTATAGTCTTCTTCCCTCAGATATTATTCAGTATTTACCACAAGCGTTTCTTGAATTAGAACTTGCGACACTATAAACCAGTCCAAGACTTAAATGGCAGACGATAGTTTGTTTTCTTGTCATAGGGCAAGGGGACTTTATGATCTATTGTTTATTTTTGATTAAACAGATGGTAGTTAACCATCACTAAATCAATAAACAATGGATAAGCCAAAATCAACAAAACTAGAAGTGATTATTCCCGCTTATAGAATGCATACACAGACTTTTTTAAGTGTGTTATCTGGGATATCTGAAGTGGATGCCAAGAAGCGGATCGATGGACGAACGAATCATATTATTTGGATGGCCGGCAACTTTGTCAATGTACGTTACGGAATAGCAAACATTTTAGGTTTGGAAGAAACAGATCCCTATAACGATTTGTTTTATATGGGAAAGACATTAGATGAACAATTTCAATACCCGACTCTAGCCGATCTCATTGCTAGTTTTCATAAAATCTCTCCTAAAGTTTACCGGAGTTTATTGGCCGTCAATGATGAACAATTGTCTGAATTATTTCGGATTGGAATGAATATCCCTTTTGTTACAGAAGATAAACTCAATTTTATCGGAATGTGTATAGGTCGACAGGATTATCTTGGCGGGCAGATGGCATTGATGAGACGTATCCTTAATTATTCGAGTATGAGTTATGGTGTAGATGACAAGATCACATATTAGCATGGAAGCACATGTAACAGGATACCTAGAGGTAAACGGAATTCGCTTGTATCATGAAATTTATGGAGCATGTGAACCTTTGGTTTTGATTCATGGAGGGGCGGGTTCTATACAGTTTGATTTTAGAGAAACGATTATCCGGTTACAAGAACGCTTTTTGCTGATCGGCATTGATCTGCAAATCACGGACGCTCAGATCATAGGGAAGAACCTGAAACTTTTGAACAGGATGCAAAGGATATTGTCGCATTATTGGATCTGTTGGGAATACCTAAAGCCTCTTTTTTTGGATTTAGCAATGGTGCTACGACTGCCTTAGAGATAGCAAAGATTTACCCAGATCGCGTCGTGAAGATCGTAGCAGCCTCTGGAGTTTATAAAAGAAATGGCCTGATACCAGGTTTCTTTCAAGCAATGGAACAGGCAACAATTGATAATATGCCGACCTATCTGAAAGAGAACTTTCTGAAACTAAATTCGAATATAGATGAGTTGCATAATATGTTTCAAAAAGACAGTCAGCGGATGATCCATTTTGAAGACTGGAAAGATCGTGATATGCAGCATATTAAAAATCCTGTTCTGCTCATTTATGGAGATCGAGATGTTGTTACAGTCACACATGCCGCAACCATCAGTCATTTGCTCCCTGATGCAAGATTATGCATACTTCCTGCCACCCACGGCGGGTATATGATGGCCGATGAATCAGGGATAGTAGATGAAGAATTAATCACATTTACGGTATTACAGATCGCAAGATTTTTAGAATAATTTACATGTTCCTGGGTCAATTTAAATACAACGTTTACTGTTTGTTAGGGTCATTAGGTAATTAATAAAGTGAAATATAGGTTATAGGGCTACTTTATTTTTAAATATTTGTAATATCTTAGAGTATCACAGACGAAACTTTCAAAGTTTATCGCGCTAAGAACCCATTACTAAATTAACCCATATTGAAAATGAAGATGTACAAATCATTTATTCCGCTCTGCACTGCTTTATTCTTGTCAGCTTGTTCTTCAAATTACCTGATGACTGTTAATACCACCAATACGATTAAAGAAAAAGACCAAGGAACTTTCTTATACACAAATGACACTTTGGCTGTTCAATACTCTTTTGCGGGGAAGGATGGTAAAGTATATGTTAAGGTTGAAAATAAATTAGATTATCCAATCATGTGGAACTTAAAAAATTCTGCACTAGTAATCAACGGAAAGGCCCTTAGTTACGCTAACAACCAGATAGATTTAAAAGGTAAAGTGAATCAGAATGTTTCCGCTTTTAGTGAGGATATTATTCATGGATATTTTAACGGCACAGCAACATTACCTAAAGATATGTTATTAATACCACCTCATGCGTTTGTCGATGGAAGGTTTTTTGATCTTCGCGATGATGTAAAGAAATCGGTATCCCAAGCAAAAAAAGAAAAAGTTGTGCGGTATGGCATGAACGGTGGAACATATAATGTACAACAAGCCAAGTTTAACATACAGGATTCGCCTTATATCCTGAGCAGTTTTTTGAGCTATTCTGTGTTGAATAATGGCGAGGTTACTTTCAGAACTACAGAACAAAAATTTTATGCTGAAACATTATTTCAGACTGGTACATCATTAAATAATGTACTTGAGTATTATACAAAACAAGGTGATCTAATGGCTTATAAGAAAGTAAAAGGTGAAAATGCTTTGCTGTTAGGAGGGGTGGTGGCTTTAGGTGCAGCAGCAGGAGCACTTGACAATAGTAGAACCGATTAAGCTGTAATTGAACTATAAAAAGCCTTGATCACTTCGACAAGGCTTTTTTATTTTTTATCGTATTTTAATAAGGTTTACTGACATACTGTTGTCATTAACAGACTTATTTTTGTGTTAGCTAAAACACAGTAAGGCGACGAACTTGTCTATTTCCAGTAACTTGATACAACGTCAAATTGATATAGCGAAAATAAAAACGGTAAAATTTTGAAGAAACAAAACAGTTAAAAATGATCAAATTTAAATATACTATCTTATATGTGTCCGATGTGACACGGGCCATTCAGTTTTATGAACAAGTATTTGGCTTTGTACGAAAATTTATAACACCTGAAAATGACTACGGTGAATTAATAACAGGAGAAACCACCATTTCATTTGCCAAACACAGTTTAGCACAGACTAATTTGAGTGCAGGATATCAGGAAAGTTCTCGTTTAGCGAAACCTTTTGGAATAGAATTGGGCGTTATCACGGATAATGTTGAAGATCTAGTAGACAAAGTATGGGAGTATAATGGAATTATTGTTGAACAGCCTACAGTCAAGCCTTGGGGACAGACCGTTTCATATGTGAGAGATTTAGATGGTTTTCTAATTGAATTATGTACTCCGTTACCTTAACCAGAAACTTTTTTGTAAAAATATATATCCGTTTATTATCGAGTAGCGATGCCTTTTTAGTGCATTTTTCTCTCCATAAAGCACACATTAAGATCGATTAAGTATTTTTAAATAGCGCATTTATACATTTTTTTTTATAGTTTTAGCGATTTAGCATATTAAACAGAGAAATGGCGTTAACAAACTTGTCAAGACGAGTCGCTCTCGGAATCGATATTGGTGGAACCAATACGAAATTCGGAGTGGTAAATCATCGCGGGGAAGTTCTAGAAAAAGGATCCCTAAGAACAGATGAATATAAGAAAATAGAAGATTTTATTGATGCATTATATCTTCAGGTTTCTCCACTTATCGAGAAATACGGTACAGTGAAAAACTTTGATGGAATTGGTCTCGGTGTACCTAACGGTAATTACTATACAGGTACGGTAGAATTAGCTCCTAATTTACCTTGGAAAGGTGTAATTCCTTTTGCCGAACTTATGGAAAATAAATTTGGTATGGAGTGTACCATTACCAACGATGCGAATGCGGCAGCTTTGGGAGAGATGCTTTTCGGAGCAGCACGTGGTATGAAAGATTTTATCATGATTACTTTAGGAACAGGTGTAGGAAGCGGAATCGTTGCCAATGGAAATGTAATCTATGGACATGATGGTTTTGCGGGAGAGTTAGGACATACCATTGTAAAACCAGGAGGTAGAAAACACTGGAGTACAGGTTCGGAAGGAAGTCTGGAAGCCTATGCATCTGCTACCGGCATAGCCATTACAGCGAAGAAAATGAGAGCAGAATTTCCAAGTTCTATGCTCAATCAATATCCAGAAGAATCAATCAATTCTAAAACAGTTTACGAGTGTGCCATAAAAGAAGATCCAATTGCTATTGAAGTATTCCGCTATACAGGACAGAAGCTGGGTGAAGCATTAGCTAATTTTGTGATGTTTTCATCTCCTGAGGCGATCTTATTGTTTGGCGGAGTTATTCAAGCCGGAGACTTATTCTCAAGCCTGCAAAATTACATATGGAAAGAAACCTACTTCCCATCTTTAGAGATAAAGTGAGATTGGTATTTAGTGAGCTTCCTGAAGCAGATGCCGCAATTTTAGGTGCAAGTGCACTCGTTTGGGAACAATAAAAGAAAATAAAACTCGTCTTTTAAGACGATCGTTTTCATAAACAGTGTCCGGTTGATGGATTTTAATGTAAATTAAATTTTAACAGCCGGACACTCCTATAAAGCCACATCGTCACGAGTATTAGTACGGCAGACCCTTCTAAAGGTCAGATTTATTCTGGGCAGAATTTGTCGAGCTGTTTTAGGTACCTGGTGCTGCCAGCAACTGTTTGTCGTACCAGCCATCAGCAGGAAAGATCCATGATGCAGAGGAATTTCGATCTGCTTTATATCCTTTAGAAATTTATGACGCAGTCGGAATAAACGTGTTTCCCCAAAACTGAGCGATGCAATCACAGGATTAGGACCAGACTTATCAGTATGATCACTATGCCACGCAACACCATCTTTCCCGTTACGGTAGAGGTTGAGCAAAACAGCATTAAAGCTTAAACCAGTTTCTTCTTCCACTCGTTTTCGGATGGCTAATAGTGCTGTGGTCCAGTCAGGACCTGCGGGATCAGCACCCAAATTGCTTTTATCCTCATACCAAGCGATCATGCGTGGTGCTTTAACTGTTTTATCAAAGATCTCCATTTCATATTCGCGCCATTTCGTATTATGGAGCAAAGTATTGTAGTAATGGTCCGATTCTTCCTTTGAAAAAAAAGAATCAATTAGCATGAGTTCCGTATCAGGTAGATCGAATACAACCTTACCTCCATGGCCAGGTGCGAATATTTCAGTGTCATTAAATAAATTCATCGTATATGTTTTAGTAAAGCGGTAACAGTCAATAGGTGTTTTCTTCATTTACTATAAACTTTAGAGTCTCCAATTGTACGTTTTTTGGTTATCAAAAACAGCAGCTGGCTCTTCGGATTTATATATAGTAACGTTCCTATTATGCTTATTAAAATATGATACAACAAAAATACTAATTATATTAGTATTTTTGTTAAATTTGAAGCTATAAATATTAGCAGTATGATGTTGTCAAAAAACTTGAAGTATTTAAGAGAACAAAAAGGGATATCACAGCGCGAGATAGCAGCAGACTTAACCATTACACGCGCTAGGTACGCGAAGTACGAGGAAGCCCTCTCAGAGCCTCCGATAGAAGTCTTATTGAAATTATGTCAATATCATCAGATCAGTATCGATACACTGATTACGGTAGATTTGAAGAATTTGAATCAAAAAACAGAGCTAATTGAAAATAGTTAGAATAATTTATATCGCAAAAAGCCGTACTATTTTTTAGGTAGTACAGCTTTTTAGCTTAAAATGTATCATTAGAGTTCCAGTACAGTAAGTAGAGGGAAATGGTCTGAAGGAAATTTACCGGAATAAGTATCTGTCAAAATTCCCCATTTATGACCTTTGAAGTGTTTGGATACAAAAATATGATCAATGATTGTATTATGAACAGGGAATTTTTCACCTGTCCGAAAACCATTGGAGCTTCCATTTAAAGCATAGGGCATGCTTACCATATGATAAGTATCTTTCAATAAATCAGATGTCGCTAAACTCTTATACCATTCAGAATTGCTATCGCCATTAAAATCACCCATAAGTATAACTGGCTGTTCTTTTGCGATTTCAGTAATCTTTTTTAATATTAACAAGCTCGATTCTTTGCGGGCTAATATTCCGCGATGGTCGTAATGAGCATTGAAGAGGAAGAACGACTTTTTAGAATCTTTATCTTTTAGCTGTATCCAAGTACATATTCTGATGTTGGATGGCGCGTCCCATCCTAGACTCGGTCTATCTGGAGTTTCAGATAACCAAAAGTCGCCTTTACTGACCAGCTCAAAACGGTCCTTTTTATAATAAATTGCCGCATGCTCGCCCGCAGCTTTACCGTCATCTCGTCCTAGTCCATAACGTTCAAATTGAGGAAGTTGCTTACTAAGGTCATCCAATTGATTCTTTAATGCTTCTTGTGTCCCAAAGATATCAAATTCATGAAATTGGATTAATTGCGCGATCGGAGTCACTCTGTTTTGCCAGCGGTCCAGACTATCATTAGGCGTATCATAGCGAAGATTATACGTCGCCACGCGCATTTTTTGAGCCTGAGCAGTTAATGTAACTGCCGAAATCATGAGGCAGAGCATGGTTTTGATATAGCGTGTTTTCATATTTTTTCTAAATATTCATATTACTAGGTTAAGTAGCAGACCTACTATTGCCAGAAAGGATAATTTTTCAAATTTTTGTTTAAAACAATTGCATTGCTTGGTATTGGATAGTAGTACTGTCTGCCGTCATCATACCAGGTACGTGTTTGCGCTTTAAACCACTCCAGATGTTTATCTGCAGTTAACGTCTGGTAGTTAGTCGCTGGTCCACCAATAGCTATTTTTGCAACTTTGGCGCCAACCGTTACCGAAGGACCTTTATTATTGCCATCATAGAAGATAACATCTACAGTGCCGTCGCGATCCAGATCCATCGGTTTGTCCAATTCCGGAATATAGATACCGGACCATTCTAAAGAAGCCATGATATGACCCGCATTCCATCTTTTAGATCATTAAATCTAAAACCTTCAAGCGCCAGTTCAACTTGTCTTTCACGTCTTATTTCTAGCAGTACAGGGTTGTCGATATCTTTAAAGAATTTTTCTTTGATGTAAGTATCAATCACTGTCGGTAATTGCGAGGTACCTCCTGTAATACCTGCACGCGAACGTAGTGCACCAATAGTTTTTTGCCAGTCGCCATCTGTAATTTCACCCAATTCAGCACGTGCCTCAGCATAATTAAGCAGTACTTCTGCATAGCGCATCAATGGAATAGCATTCGTATTTAGCTGTCCATTATCATATTTACTTTCATCAAGTGTATATTTTATTGGCTGATAACCTGTGTACGAATAACCATTAAAATTTGGTGCTGCTGGTTTTCCATCTATTTTATAGCCTGGGGTACGGATCAGCTGAGATAAGCGGTAATCTCTATTTTGACACTCATCATAAAACTCTTGTGTATTGTATCCTGTTCTATTCGTATACGGAGTACCATCTCGGTTTAATATCGTATTGATAAACGGTCTTACAAAACTATAACGTGGGCCATAGGTCGGAGAAGTCCAATACCAGTTCGCAGAACTTAGGATGGCCAGGTTCTTATTAAAAGCAATAGCTAGCATGACCTCTTGAGTAACTGCAGCATCACTGACAAAAAGCTGACGTTGCGATAGTTCGGGGCCTTTAGCGGTATAGATACTGTGCGGTCCCTTCGTCATCAGTTCCTGAGCGGCATCCACCACCTGTTTATAATATTTGTTTGCAGTTGATGCTAAGCCCAGCTCAGTATGGTATTTACGAAATGAAGCTTCAAAAAGTGCAATTCTTGTTTTCAGTCCCAGAGCAGTCCATTTCGTGATCTCCGAACCGTCTGTAGAGGAGCTGGTCTGTATATTCGCGTAGGCATAATCCAGATCTGCCAAGATATGATCCATCACTACAGTACGGTCTCCGCGGTCCCCATATAAGATATCGTTGTCAGTAATTGAAAGAGCCTTATCCACCCAGGGCACATCGCCAAAACGAGTGACCATTTTATAGTAAAAGTATGCTCTAAAAAAGCGAGCAACACCATTGTAATGGTTACGACTTGTTTCCGATACGTTTGACCGGTTATTGCTTGCTAAAAAATGATTGATATTTCTAAGGTTCTTCCAATCCCATCCAGAACTTGTCTGTGCCGTATAGGCATTCAATTTTAAAAAATTGTCGAGGTTATTGACAGCGCCATAATCAGACATCTGGTCCAATCTGTAGGCATCAGAAGAAGAAGGCAGATTATTGTAAAATGAGATCGAATAGCGACGGAGTCCTCCCTCGGTTCCAAATACGTCTTCTTCTAAGGCTGACGATTCCGGAAATTCATTTAGCTCACAGCTGCTGCATAAAGCCAGTATACTTAATAAATAGAATATCTTTTTCATGTGTGTTTTTTCTTAATCGTTGCATAATGCTTCTGATTATCCAGAAGCATCTTTCTAATCATAAATGTTAAAAAGTGACTGATATACCTAAGCTGATTGATTTCATGGTCGGATAGTTGAAGCCATCACCAGCATTGCTGTCGCTGATATCCGGGTCGGATGAACCGATATTGCTTACATCCAGATCGCGTGTATGCTTATAGAACGGTGACCAGCTCCATAGGTTTTCACCCGATAGCGAAGCTTTTATATCCTGAAAGCCCCATCGTGATACGATAGATTTAGGGAGACTATATCCAACTTGAATATTTTTCAGTCTAATGTAACCCACATTTTGTAAATAACGTGTTTGAGGCGTTTCTTTGATAGACTGGTTATAGCCAGCGTAGCGGGGTAGGTAAGCACCTTTGTTGTCCTCAGTCCAGTAGTTATTTAAGTGCCATTCCGGCAGATTATTGTACGGTCTATTATATTGTCCCCAGAAAATTGATTCATTGCTTGGATACCAGTTTTGACGGCCTACTCCCTGAAAAAATGTGGACAATGATATGCCGTTCCAGTCCGCATTAAAGTTAAATCCATAGATATACCGGGGATCCTTATTACCGATGATTTTTTTATCACCATGATTGTCTAATGTATTGGTGCCGTAATCGATCTTCCCGTCACCGTTTAAATCTGCAAAACGGACATCGCCTGGATACACAATACCAGCACTAGACGATTTGATTAAAATCTGCTTTGCGGCATTGTCAATCTCCGCTTGCGATTGGAACAGACCTTGAGTTTCGTATCCCCAGATTTCACCGACTGTTTGACCGGCATAGTAATCGCCTAACGTACCTGTTAGATTATTGTATTTATCGATTTTAGATTTATAGTCAGCTAAGGTTCCTCTAATACTATAGCGCAATGATTTACCCGCCACATCAAATCGATTGTTGTAAGAAAGTGTAAGTTCATAACCATTTGTGGTCATATCAGCATAGTTACCTTTAGGAGATGTAGCACCAAATATATCCGGCAATGTCATGCCTACAGTAAACATATCAGTTGTTTTACGTGTATACATATCGGCTACCAATTGCAGTTTACCATT
>NZ_ASZT02000111.1:0-17734 GCF_001006065.1 Sphingobacterium sp. IITKGP-BTPF85 | reverse complement strand
GAACATATGTTCAGATGTTTTAAAATTTAGGAATATGTATTTCAGTTTTAATTCTTAAAACAATCTATTACTCCACGTACCCTGGATTTTGTACAAGCAATGGATTTTTCCGAATTTCATCCCGTGATAGCGGAAGAAAATAAACTTGATTTTTCCAAACCCGGTTTTCTTTTGTATTGAATTCTTGCGGTGTGTAGGTATAATTATAAATTGACTCGTCATATTTATAAACATTTGCTAATGACTTACCTGGCTTGAAAGTAGCATCAATTTTAACAATAGTGACCTTTCGTCCTATGGTTTCATTAGCAATAAGCCATCTTCGGGCATCAAAAAAACGTTGCTGTTCATAAGCCATTTCTATACGTCTTTCTTGACGGTATATTGTCCTCAGCGTATTTTGATCTGTGGCAGTGATAGCTGGCATACCTGCTCTAAACCTAATTTTATTCAGCCAGGTTTTTGCTGTTTCTAATTCCCCTAGTTCAATACTTGCTTCCACATAATTAAAAACTGCTTCTGTATATCTAAAATAAGGCCAAGGTACAAACTGTCTTGCTTGAGCATCTACAATATTTGGATCTGGGTCAATAAACTTTTGAATGTAATATCCTGTCCAAGTTCCGTTGTGTGCCTCTTTAGGTCCTTGTTTTGTATCCAATCCTGAAAATTTTGTCAACTTACCGGCTAAAATTAGATCGTAAGCACCTGTTTGTATCTGATTAGCTGGATCGATCGGATTATTTCTCGGTTTCCAATCAGCACCGTCATATAATATGGATGCATAAAAACGAGGATCTCTGTTTTTATAAGGACTGGCTTTATGAATGGGATTGTTCCAGTCAAATTTTGTTCCATCATTCATTTCATAATCATCCACCAAAAGACCTATAGGTTGATTTCCCCCCCAGTTATTATAACCATTGGGACCATTATCTCTAGCATGTGAAGAACTCTGCTCCGTGATAAAATAACGGGCATATAGTATATCTGATGCTGCCGTGATATCCATATCTGGCGCTTTACTTCCCCCTCCCATGGCAATACTTTTGTAATTTAATCTTCCTTGTGCTGGAGTAACAGGTGCTGTAAGATTTAACTTATATCCTGTTCCTGCATCTAGAACCGCTTTTGCTGCTGCTTGTGCCAAACGGTAGCGATCTTGTTGCGATCCTGCGGCATATGCCAATAAGGGTAGTTTTTCAGATAGGTCATTTAGATCTGTTACCTTAGAAGTAAGTTTAGCTCGATCATGTAAATCACTTGCTGCATAAATTAAAGTTCTTGATTTGAGCGCTAAAATAGTTAACGAATTAATCCTGCCTTTTTCAAGTTTACCATCCCCCAAACGCTTGTAAGCCTCATCACAGTCCTTTAAAATCTGATTTGTACAGGCTTCATAAGTTGCCCGTTCTTTTTGATAGATAATCGGGTCTTCAGAGTATGGATAACTATTTAGAATAAGAGGCACACCGCCATAATACCTTAACAATTGGTGATAACAATAAGCACGGATAAAGAAAGCTTGTGCTAATAATTCATTTTTTACTTTTATATCGCTAATACCATTTTTGGTGTCATCTCCCAGTCTTTCTATGGCAATATTACTGAATCTGATATAGGTGTACATACGCTCCCACCATTTTGATGTACCACCCCAGCCTTCATTAGCACCGTTGATCGCACCTGTGTTCAACAAAAGAAAAGCATCGGTATGGTTCCATAATGATTCGTCAGTTGCAGAAGCCTGCATCTGTTCTGTGAAACCGGAATTACTTGCTTCAAATACGTTGTAAATATCACTAACAAACTTTTCAGCCAACACTGGATCTTGCCATACGGTGGCATCTGAAAATCATTTCGAGGTGTTACATTTAGAAAATCTGTACTGCATGCTGTCATAAACAATAGCATAACTGCTAGCATATAAAGAATTCTATTTTTGATCAATGTCTTCATTTTATTATTTTATTATTTATGATTTGATTAAAATATAGCCTTTACGCCAAAACTGATAATTTTCGATTGCGGATAGAATTGACCCGTACTATTATCAGATTCAGGATCCCAAATTGATTTTATCAAAGGTTAACAGATTAATGCCATTGGTATAAAAACGAATGGAGCTCATCCCTATTCTACTGACCAAATTGCTGGAAAGACTATATCCCAACTCTACATTCTTTAATCTGATATAATTGGTGCTCCGTATCCAGTAGGTATTATCGGTTGTTGTATAATAAGTATCCGAACGGTTGGTAAGTCGAGGATCAACATCACTCGGATTATCAATACTCCAACGGTTATCATAATTCCACTCCAGGTAGTTCCCTATTAATCCCGATTCTGTAGGGCCCATTCGTCGCATACCACCAGTAGCCCCCTGTACCAGTATACTGAAATCAAAACCTTTATAATCACCGCCTAATACAAGACCTCCTGTAAAAGTTGGGGTACCATTTTTGTCCAATCGCACACGATCGTCACTTGTAATTTTACCATCGCCATTATAATCGACATATTTCATATCACCAGGCAATAGCTTGCCATTTTTCAATCCTAAAGCTGTGTAATCTACAGTATTCGCATCAATAGCAGCCTGATCTTTGAAAACACCATCATATTGATACACTAGCCAAGAGTCTGTTACTCTTCCGATCTGTTGCTGATAGGGTAAGGTGTTGACAACATCGCTGGAGTATTGCACATTGTTTTTTGCATAACCACCATTAACGCCTACATTAAAAGAAAGATTACCGATTTTATCGGTATAAGTCAATTTAAACTCATACCCCTTATTGATCAGATTGCCAAGGTTGGCAATTGGCAGATTACCCGAAATACCCGAACTGATAGGTACAACTCCAGGATTCTTTGTCAAAACATTGGTCCGTTTATTATAAAAGAAATCCAGTTCTAGCGCCAGTTTATGATTTAAAAAAGAAGCATCCAATCCAACATTGCTATTATTAGCTACTTCCCATGTGAAATTAGGGTTAGGAATGGTACTCTCATATAAAGTCTGATAGAGTTTATCACTGAATACCCCCTGCCCGGTATTCATCAATGCTAAGTATTTATATTCTTGAAAAGAACCACCATAATAAGCTTCTGCCCCCATTTGGCCCCAAGATGCTCTCAACTTCAGGTTATTAACAAACCTAACATTATCTTTGAAAAAACCTTCTTCGGATACCCGCCATCCCGCTGAAACTCCAGGGAAGAAACCAAATCTTTTATTAGGTGGAAAAACATAAGAACCGTCCACTCTCCAATTAAATTCAAAAAGATACTTTTCCTGAAAATTATAGTTGACCCTTCCATAGTAGCTTAAACGTGCACGATCGTAAGTATTCTCATTTCCCAAGGTCTGCCGTTCGCGATCACCAAAATTTAACTGTTCTATTAATGTCGAGGCGAAATCCTTACGATCTGCGTAAAAACCATTATTGGTGACAGTCTCACGAGTTAACCCTGCTATCGCGGAGATATTATGCCCTCCTGTTAATGTCTTTTCATAGGATAACAAAGCAGATAAATTGATTGCTAATTGATCCTCCGCCGCTTCACGAAGCTGAGCTTTAGGCTCTATACCTTTTGGTACATACCCTACCAGTGATGGCGTTACTCCATCGGCCTCAAAACTTACCTTATCCCAATCATAAAGAGTCCACGGGGTCTCCCATCTTTTCGATCTTCCCCAATATTTATCAATTGAAGCTGTTCCAGTTAATTTAAGTCCCTCAACACCTGGTATTCTAAAATCAATGGCACCTGTGTTCTGCAAATAATCTCTTGTATTTCTGTCATAGCCCGTTGCACCAGTGGTTATTACAACCGGATTGGCACCATTTTCTAAATCTGGCCAGGAAGACCATTGGGCCAGGTCGCAATTTCAGTTGGCAGACCGCGAATCAAAGATCTAAAGATCGTGCCCGCTCCGCGTGTAGGGAAATTACGGGATTCTTCACGACCTGTTATGCCAAGTCTAGCGGTAACATATTTGCCCAACTTAAATTCTAGGTTTGCGCGCAATCGTACTGTTTATAATATGTTGCTGAATTTTTGTAGATCGCATCCTGATTTAAATAACCTAATGAAATCAGATATTTGGTAGTTTCGGTACCTCCATTGATCTGTAAATTATGTCGCTGCTGTGGCGACCAATCTTTTATCGTAGAAGCAAACCAGTCTGTATTTGGATAACGTAAAGGATCTGAACCATCAGCATATTTTTGTCTCTCTTCTGGCGTAAATGCAGCCTCAATCACTCCTGTAGGAGAAGTATATTTTCCATCACCTGTATTTATTGCTTTCCAAATTTCTCCCCACTTATCACTATCTTGGGGATAAACTGTCGTTACCTCGTTTATAATAGAAGTATACTGCTCAGAATTGGCCATTTTAGGTGTACGTGTCGGACGTTGTATACCGTAAGTAAAATCGTAAGAAAACTGCGTTTTACCAACTTTACCCTGCTTCGTTGTAATGAGGATAACACCATTACCTGCACGGGAGCCATAGATGGCTGCTGATGCATCTTTCAGCACCGACACACTCTCTACATCGTTAGGATTAATACGGTCAAAACCTCCTGCGCGCTGTGGAACTCCATCAATTACAATCAATGGGCTCGTATTTCCTCCCGGTAGGGAATTGATACCACGAACACGAATAGAAGAACCATCTCCACCAGGCTCGCCACTACTTTGCATGGCGGTTACTCCAGGCAATCTTCCTGCAAAAGAATTAGAAAGATTGACTGACGATGATTTAGCAAGATCTTCTCCCTTTACAGTAGCAATAGCGCCTGAAACTACAGTTTTCTTCTGAGAACCATATCCCACTACAACTACCTCATCCATCGCCATAATGGTCTGTTCTAGCTTAACCTGTAAAAACTCGTTATTCCCAATTTGGATATCCTTATTTTTGTAACCTACCATGCTAAAATGGAGCAATGTCGCTTCACCACTCACCGAAAGACTAAACGAACCCGTCGCATCGGAGGATGTTTTATTATTTGTACCTACCTCACTTATGGTAACATTGGCCAAAGGTTGATCATTTTGATCCGAAACTTTTCCTTTGATCTGTTTTTGTATCATCTTGTCAACCACTGCAGGAGTACTTTGAACTTTTGCCGTAGTACTTTGACTCAACACAATATTATTATCAATCAATTTGTAAGTAATCTGATATTTTCCCAACAAATCATTAAGTGCTAATTCAAGTGGGATATTTTGAAATTTCACATCTATTTTTCGAATGTGAGCAATCAAAGACTCTTTATATAATATATTATAGCCGCTTTGCTTCTGTATATCCTTCAATAAAGTTTCCAGATTCACATTTTTCTTATTAAGATTGATCTTCTGACCGTAAGAATTAGCACTAACATGAAAACTTGTAGCAAATAGTAGCGGGATCGCAATCGACAACTTCATAGCCAATGGTTTAAGGGAGGAAATCTGTTTAAACTCCATAGGGATTCCCCACCGATTTTTTTTGTATTTTTGCATTCGGTTGATTTAATTTAATTTTTGTAATAAGTTGATTTGTCAGCTGTCTTATAAAGGACAAAAACTTCAGGGGCGGTCGCAACGCTCCTGAAATTTTTTTAAAGTTTGTATCGTTATTTTTCCATATATACTTTCCTCCCTTCAATTTTGAAATGTATACCCCTTTCCAATTCTTTTGTATTATTAATGTTCGACTTATACATTCGTCCCTTCAATAGCGATATGTATAGTTCCGATTGGTTATTTTATTACTTTAATTTTTGACATATACCTTTCTTCCTTCAATTTCAAAATGTATACCTCCTACCAATTCGATGGTCTTTAACAGTTTTCGAAAATCTTCGTATCTAGATATTGTGCCTGAAAATTCAAAATTTTCAATTTTAGTATTATAAATGACATCCACATCATACCACCGACTGATGATCCCCATTACATCTTGAATGGAGGTTTTGCTAAAAGCAAATTTCCCATCTTTCCAGGCTGTAAAATAATAGGGATCAACGGTATTTTTAATCACTTTATTTGCTTTGGTATAAAAAATAGACTGTTCCGCTGGTGCTAGATATTGATCATCAAGACGACTGTCCACAAAATTTAGTTTTACTTTACCTTCAACTAAGGTTGTTACAATGTCCTGTCCATAATTTTGAAGGTTAAATTCTGTCCCAAGCACTTCAAGCGCCTGACCACCAGTATGAATAACAAAAGGGATTCGCCGACCATCTTCCTGCTGCGCCATTACATCAAAATATGCTTCTCCCTGCAGATAAATTTCCCGCTTTATTTTATCAAACACAATGGGATACCTAAGGGTGGTCATTGCATTTAACCATACTCTGGTTCCATCTGGTAATTTCAGATTATACTCACCGCCACGGGGAGTAACAATTGTATTGTAGGCAATTTTTTTTTCATTATGATCACCCTTTTTCATGCGATATGAAATTGAACCGTCCGCCAATTTTAGGATTTCGAATGCACCATTATCAATAACCGTATCACCTGTAATTTTATCAAGGTCGATAACCTGACCGTTTTCTAGAATAATTTGAGCTCTTTCTTTTCCAGGAACAACCCAGTCTTTAGTATTACTCACCAGAGTCGGGTTGCTTTTACGATTGATATTCCAAATTAAAAAACTGCCCACAGTTGTGCACAGGATTAAGGATGCGATAGCAATTTTGAAACTTTTGTGGAAATGAGTTTTTTACGCAGAGGTACTGTCGTTAAATATTCCTTAATTCGGGAATCGAATTTTATTTTATCAAATAATTGATCATCGTCTGGTTCTGAGGATGAAGCACGATCTAATTCATCATCATCGATCAACTGCTCCCATGCTTCTAAGAACTCAGGATCTTCTAAATACTGGGCAAAATGGGCTTTCGAATCCTCGGGGACAGACTTCGCATAAAACTGGCGAATCAAATTTTTATATGCTTCTACTTTGGACATCTTTTATTTCCCTTGCTCTATTATACTAATCGCACTAGGTAGAAGGATGTACTAGTCAGAAAATAATTTTTATAAAAAAAAGTAGGTAAAGAATCTTATCCAATTTTAATCGTACAAAATTACAAGCTGTAGCTAGATGATTTCGTACTGTATGTTTTGATACACCAATTTCAGCAGCGATTTCCTTATAACTAAGTTCATCAAGTTTATTCATACGAAAAATTTTCTGCTGCTGCGTTGGTTGGAAGGTCTTTAATAATAGATTCTAGAATATCGGATAGATCCTTAGTTTCAATGTGGGTTTCCAGGCAGTCATATGCTTCATTAAATTGCGATTGATTTTTTAGCATATATTGTTCCCTTACCACTGCTTTCCTGAAGTAAGATATGGACATCCGCTTTCCAACTATATACAAAAAAGGAAAAATCGATTGAATATCTGGAATCTGCTGTCTTTTTAAGAATAATTGTACAAACACTTCCTGCAATACTTCTTCCACCTCGACATTGGAAGAACAAAATTGGTTAAATTTCCGAAACAGGAAAGGCTTATAAAACACAAATATCTTATGAAATACAGCTTCATCACCCAATTGGAAGCGATTAAACTCTTCTATATTGCAAGGCATTCCCTTCAAGTTCATTGTAGTATTGTGCTTAGGTTTTTCTTAAAAAAGAAATATAATTGAAGATAAATCTATAGAAATATTACAGTATATCAAAATGAAATTATCAAGAAGCCATCTGCATTTTAAGAATCGTAGACTTTTTATCTCGTCTACAGTTAATTTCAGCTTCTTGCTCAGTATATCTTTTTGCATGGGAAAATAGGTTGTTATTCTCTTTAATTATAGAACAGCAATGATGGCAAATCTGAATATACAACAACAATTATTTGCCCTGGTCACATAAATGTTGTAATTTTAGTTAGCTAGAGCGAAAGCTTATCACTCAAAAAAAACAGGAATACACTTTGTCCCATATAACACCGGAATTAAAACCTAAAGGCGCATTATTATGAAAAAACTAACCTTACTTATATTCCTACTATCAATCACTTCATTTGTTTTTGGACAGGATTTTACAGAAAACACCACACAAATCGTTACTAAATCGGGAATTGGCTTAGGTTCGGTGATAGCAGTTGTTACTTCTTGGGATCGAAACAAATCAATACTCTGGGCCATATTCCATGGTATCTGTAGCTGGTTCTATGTCATATATTTTGCGATCACGCGATAGTAAACGAACATTTTCTACGCTATGAACTTATCATTTATCAATATCGGAACCACAGAAATGCTTTATCTTCTTGTTCCCATTCTTTTGGTCGTGTACACGATTTATCACATCATCACCAATGATAATATACCCGGTGACAAGAGGATACTGTGGATAGTAGCTGTTGTACTATTCAATGTAATTGGATGCATTTTCTATTGGTGGTTTGGAAAAGATAAATCAAATAATATATAAAGAAGATCAGTGCAATCAAAGAGATGAAATGAGTAAGTTTTAGGAAAATCGCTGTTACACTAAGTGAAAAACAACGCAGTTAATCCGATTCTAAAAAATCCATGTACCGCATTTCCAGAAGAAAGCTAGTTTCTATAGAAGCCTCAAACGAAGTTGGAATATGGCAAGAATACGAGTTAAAATTCAAAACCAGAACTGATCCTACGGTAAGCACTATAGACAAAAAACATACGATTACATGATAAATCACTTCCCGGAACACCTGATATCGTCATAAAAAAATGTAAACTGGCTATTTTTGTCGATGGTGAATTTTGGCACGGCTTTGACTGGAAAAGAACCGAAACCGTATTAAATCTAACCGTTTATTCTGGATACCGAAAATCGAACGTAATATGCAAAAAGACGTACGCACTAATCTTGCTCTTCGTGAACTAGAATATACGATATTCCGGTTCTGGACTCAGGATATCATTAAAAAACTCCTAATTGTAATCAATCAGATTGAATTGTTTATAGAATCCCGAACGTTTTGGAAGTAAATTGACTAAATCTACCTCCTTGCCAGTACAAGAAGTAGATATTTTTCTTGTCCAAAGCACTGAAGAATTAACTATCGAGGTTTGTTTGAAGCTGGTTGATCAGTTACAAATAAAATATTTATTCCCTCTTCAATAACTAAGATTTGCTGGTCTCAGTAATTATCGCTAAATTAATTAAGTAATATAAGAAAATGAGTAGCAAAATTATAGGTACTGGACATTATACTCCATCCCACATCGTTAAAAATACATTTTTTCAAGATTCCACATTTTTTGATGAAAATGAACAGCCTCTAAAACAGTCCAATGAGATAATCACACAAAAACTAAAAGAGATTACTGGAATCGAAGAAAGACGATATGCTACGCATGATCAAGTGGCATCCGATCTAGGATTTCAGGCTGCGCAAAAGGCGATAACAAATGCGCAGATCGACCCTGAAACCTTGGATTATATCATCTTTGCCCATAATTTCGGCGATGTTAAGCACGGCTCTATCCAATCTGATATGGTACCAAGCCTTGCTTCACGTGTAAAACATCTTTTAAAAATTAAAAATAACTTCTGCGTAGCTTATGATCTGCTTTTTGGTTGTCCAGGATGGGTGGAAGGTGTTATTCAGGCAAACGCCTTTATCAAAGCAGGGCTTGCTAAAAAGTGCCTGATCATTGGTGCTGAAACGCTTTCCCGCGTCATAGATCCTCATGATAGAGATAGTATGATCTATGCTGACGGTGCAGGAGCAGTGATAATGGAATGTAGCGATGATGATTCGGGTCTTAAATCTCATATTTCGGCTTCTTTCACACTCAATGAGATTGATTATTTATATTTTGGCCCCTCCTATTTTAATCAAGATTCTGACACAAAATACTTGAAAATGAAAGGGCGAAAAATATATGAGTTCGCATTGACTAATGTTTCAAAAGCGATGAAAAAATGCTTTGACGAGAGTGGATATGACATAAAAGATCTTGCTAAGATCATCATTCACCAAGCTAATGAAAAAATGGATGAAGCTATTGTGCATAGATTCTACCAACTGTACAATACACCACAACCACCCGACATTATGCCTATGATCATTCAGAAATTGGGCAATAATAGCGTTGCAACCATACCAACTTTATTAGCGATGATACTTCAAGGGGAATTGCCTCAACACAAGATCAACAAAGGAGACATCACGCTATTTGCTTCCGTAGGTGCTGGTATGAATATCAATGCATTTGTTTATAAATTTTAAAGCTTTTAACGAAATGCAAATAAAATTATGAAGATTAATTTCAAATAACTTTCATAACCAAATAGAACTGAATCTAACATTACAATAGCAAATAAGATTCAGATCTAAACAAACAATTAGTGATTGAAAATCGCTCCTAATCTTAAATAAGAATACTTATTTTTAGGTACTATTTTCTATACAAATCCATACGTTACACATGTCCGATCGTGAAATTCTTAGAAATCATATAGAACAAACTGTCCAGCTTAGTGATGAACAGTTTGATTACTTTTTCTCATTTTTAAAACCTGTATCCTTTAAAAGAAAACAATCTGTTATAAATATAGGGGATCGTGTATTATGTGAATATTTTGTTCTAAATGGTTGCCTAAAAACTTTCTTTGTCAACGATGAACAAAGATGCATATTCTACAGTTTGCGACAAAAACCTGGTGGGCATCTGATTATGATGCACTTCATAATAATAAAAAGGCGACTGTCAATCTAGACTGTGTTATCGACACCAATGCTCTTTGCCTATTTAGTGAAGACCGGGAAAAAGTCTGCAAAGAAATTCACGAGATAGAAACATTTCTAAGATGGCGTTCAAATAAAGGATATATAGGTTTACAAAAAAGAATTCTCTCTTTGCTTAACAATGACGCTAGAAGCCGTTATGAGCAACTCATGCAACAATATCCCGATCTTTATAACCTGGTACCAAAGCATTTAATTGCGGCATATCTCGGAGTTTCGCGCGAAACATTAAGCAGACTTTATCAGGTCAAATAATCTGACATATATCACCAAAACAAACTTTCTTTAAAATGTGATGTATATCACATAAAGGTCTAATGATTTATGCCCTATTTTGTGATATCATTTTAAACATTTAAAATTTTCAAAGATGGAAAAAAAGAATTTAAAAGTATTGGTTGTACTGACATCGCATGACCAACTTGGAGATACAGGTAATAAAACAGGTTTTTGGGTTGAAGAATTTGCCGCTCCCTATTATGTTTTGGCCGATGCAGGTGTAAATGTAACAATTGCTTCTCCTAAAGGCGGACAACCACCCATAGATCCCAAAAGTGCGCTTCCAGAATTTCAGACAGAAGCAACAAAACGATTTGATGAAGATAAAGAACTGAAAATTAAATTAGCAAACAGCATTCCATTAAAGGAAATAAGTGAGCAAGATTATGATGCCATTTTTTATCCGGGAGGACACGGTCCTCTTTGGGATCTAACAAATGATAAAACGTCTATCGCACTTATTGAAGCATTCTGGAGGAACAATAAACCAGTTGCCGCAGTATGTCATGCTCCTGGAGTATTGCGCTTCGTAAAAGATACTAATGGTTCGTCATTAGTTAAAGGGAAAAAAGTTACAGGATTTTCGAACTCTGAAGAAGAAGCTGTGCAATTGACCAATGTTGTTCCCTTTTTAGTAGAAGATGAACTGGTAAAACTTGGAGGGATATACAGTAAAGGAGAGGATTGGAACAGCTATGTTTTAAAAGATGGTAACTTAATTACTGGACAGAACCCAGGTTCTTCAGAAGAAACAGCGAAAGAATTACTCGCGCTGTTAGCGAAATAAAAGTCTTCATAAGAATAATTACAATCAAGGTATACGGGCTGGATCTTACTACATCAGTTCGTATACCTTGGTTACTTTAGGTATCTTGGCTTTCTTTGTTAAGTATTATAATGTAAAATATTTAATAGATAAGTTCCAAGACAGATTTGTAACACGATCACTTTTATTAAGTGACATAGCTATAAATTTACAATTTAAAAGGATTTACAAGTCTAAACGCATTTTCAATAAATGGGGTTTAAATCCCGCTTTTAGATAGGCATTTTTAGCAATTACATTTGCATCATAAACATCCAATTAACTTCCGTTAAACCACGCTTTTAGCCCATTCCATAAGTTTTTGTAAAATTACACCGTTAATACCCTGACCTCTAAATATGGGCTTCACATACATAAAACCCAAATACGCGTATTCCTTATGTTTTTGAAACGGTTTCGCCTCCAAAATTTTACCATAGCCTGAACCTACAATTTCATTATTAACAACAGCCACCAATAACGCTGCTCGCTCACTTCGAATGAGATCCATTAAATCATAGTAGTGAATCTCCCCTTCTTTTAAACTGTCATCAAAGGGTCTTTCAGCATCTACTATTCCTTTTTCAAAATTTAATATTATCTCAATATCAGATTCAATCGCATTCCGTATTTCTACCATCATTTAATTAACTAATTTAATCTATGTACAACTAATTTTTACATTTCAAGATACATAAAAATGATCCAAAGTCACATTAAATTTAAGGTTCGATTTTCCTTCATTTTTCATTACTTTGTAAAATAGATTAGGAGATAACCATTTTATACCTACTAACCTTACTTTATGAATATAAATATTGATGATTTTTTTGAGCCCGTACATTTTAAAGATACTCTTAATGAGCTGGATTATAATATAACCAAACCTATCGTAGATTTGCGAGATCACTCAGTCAATTAACTTATCAAAGTGTGTATTTGATTGATTATTATAAAAAGGGATTTCTTTTTGTGTCCGACAATCCAATATTTCTTTGTGGTCGTACAGCTGATGAGGTTTTGAAAAATGGTTATCAGCATTATCTTGATAATGTACCTGAAGAAGATCTTCTACTATTAAAAAAAATTAATGATAGTGGCTTTGATTTCCTCAAAAATCTATCGGAAGAAGATCGGATGCAACATTCCATTTCATATGACTTCCACCTTAAGCAACCAATAGGAAAACCAATTCTGATCAATCACAAGCTAAAGCCTCTCCTACTAGACAACTCCTCAAACCTTTGGATAGCACTTTGTTTGGTGTCCATATCGTCTCATGCTAAAGCGGGAAATATTAGAATAAAGAATGAATTTGACAAATCTTATTTCGAATATGATCTGATCAATAATATTTGGTCAGAAAAACCTGCAATATTATTAAAAAAAAGAGAAAAAGATGTTCTAAGATACTCTGCCCAAGGATTAACAATGGAGCAAATAGCTGAAATCCTTTTTGTTTCTATCGATACTATTAAATTCTACAAAAAGCAAATATTCTCCAAGTTAAAAGTAAAAAGTATTACAGAAGCTACAGCCATAGCAATTGAACTGTCACTTTTCTAATTCATAGTAAGATGCACTTATGCTCATCAATTATAAAAATTAAGCAACCAATTTCGCAATATCATGCAATACTTAGCTTCTGTATATTCAATTTGATTGCAAAATGAGTATTGATTTTAATCCTACACAAAAGTGTAGATTTAATAGGATCGATGCGTACTAACAATTAAACTTAATACATTTGACTCATGGATAATGACAAACTGTTTCATCCATATACATTTCAATATTTATATTAAAAATGGAAGTTGCTACCGATCTAACCATTTGTAAATAAATACTAGCCAAATTATTAAATGAAGAGAGATGAATTGTAAAAGTTGCAACAACGAAGTATATCAGAATTACTGTTCAAACTGCGGACAACCTTCAAAACTAAAGAGAATAGATGGGCATTATATTGCACACGAGATCGAACATGTATTACATTTTGAAAGAGGTATCCTATATACCATCAAGGAATTAATAACTAGCCCTGGGGACAATGTGAGACGTTATATTTCAGAAAATAGAGCTCGACTTGTAAAACCTATTATTTTTATCATCATCACTTCCCTTCTATATACAGTTGTTAACGGATTTTTCCATATTGAGGAAGGTTATGTAAAATATGACGGAATCTCAACAACCACCACAGGCAGAATTTTCAGCTGGGTACAAAGTCACTATGCTATGCCAACATCATACTGGGAGTATTTACTGCTTTTTGGGTTAAAATATTTTTCAAAAAATATGACTATAATTTTTTTGAAATTTTAATATTACTATGCTTTGTTACAGGTATAGAGATGCTTATATATGCATTTTTTGCTTGCTTATATGGTTTGATACAAATTGACTTAATGCAATTTGGAGGTATGATTGGTATTGCCTATTGTAGTTGGGCTATTGGTCATTTCTTTGACAAAAAGAAGACTATAAATTATTTAAAAGCATTCGCCGCATTCGTGTTAGGAATATTAACTTCTGTAACAATTGCATTAACAATAGGAACACTAATCGACTTACTTATAAAACATTAAAAATATGGACAACAGAAAATTAATATTATTTGTATTTAGCATTATCGCTATTATACTCGGAGTGACCCTATTTAAACAGTTCGACTTTGAAAATTTTACATTTGAGAAACCCGCATTAGCAGCTGTCTATTTCACCGTCTTTGCATTCTCAATATACATCCTTGTAAAAAAACCTAAAAAGCAATCTGAAAAATAAAGTAAGCAAAATCCTATAGACGAGGTAGAAAGGCCTAGTTGTTTCAATGAAATAACACCCCATCTCAATATGTTGATTTCATATTAAACCTCATACTATACACATTCTTTTTCCCTCATATAAGCAGGGAAAAAGAATAAATATTCTTACCCGCATGATATTACTACACCTTACCGGAATCTTTTTCTGAATAGCCTTTCTCCACAGACTTAGGGATCTGCAATTTATTTCGTAAACTGTATAACAAATTCACGACCAATTAGCCACGCAAGACTAACTCCTTTAAGCACTACTTATACATAAAAAAGAAGTAAACACCCTTTCAATATATCAATTTTTCACACCCGCTCATTATTCCTTTACTAAAAATCCATAACAGCAGTGAATATCTAAGCAAGTATGAATCTGTACATAAGACGCATTCATAAATTCGGTAATCCATTCTGTGCGAGCACCACAAAGCGGACAGCAAGCTGGTTTCTTTTCCATAATCAAACTATAAAGTATACTAATATTAATAGCACTAATATAACTATAATTTATTATATCTAAAAATATTAGCATATTATTTTTAGATATTAGAATTCTCCACTATATTAAAAGCAACATCACACCTCTGGAGGTCGATATACTTACTTTTAATAAGCAAATCGTTATTATAGCGGATAGACAAAATCAAGGGTAAAATATTTAAGCTTCATCATTGTATAATTGAATTATTTATAATCTATCATCCTTCGAGCAAGATTTGGATTTACGCATATACTCCAAGAAATTAAATTCAACCTTAATTGAATAATTAGTGCCAAAATTTTAACATAGACCCTATCATAACTTCTGTACAAATTTAGTTGCTTAATTTTCCAGATGGTAACAGTAAATCATCAGCCAATGAGATAATTTTGGTTATTTACTGTCTTCAAGTGACAACAAAAAAGAATAAATAACATAGGACAACATGTCCGAAATGTTAAAAAACCTTAAATATCTAATTATCTAACAGATATTTAACAAGTATACCAAAGCATCAAAAAACGACGATAACACCACTATAAATCAGTTGTTTATGATACCAATAATTATATCAAGTTTGTTACAATCAGCAATTAACATATTTTTTAAATGGTTATTAGGGCATGTGTTTTGTAAATAGTCAATCGTAATATTCTTATTACAAAAGATAGTTTATCATTTGATAGCAAAATCAAATGCATTAGCACACACTCATAATAAAGAAGAATATGAATTACATGGAAGAAGTTCTCACTCCCTCATCGGAGGTTAAGATGCAAGTCAAGCCAGCAGTATTTAATTCAAAAGAGCTGGAATCGAAACAACAAAAAAATAATTTGTTACGTAAAACAATGCAATATGGTCTCAAAGAATATAGCATTTGGGGCTTTACATTTTTGATCTTACTAACATCGGTTTTCGGTTTGTATATGCTTCAAACAG
Source organism: Sphingobacterium sp. IITKGP-BTPF85 (assembly GCF_001006065.1). Lineage (NCBI taxonomy): Bacteria > Pseudomonadati > Bacteroidota > Sphingobacteriia > Sphingobacteriales > Sphingobacteriaceae > Sphingobacterium > Sphingobacterium sp. IITKGP-BTPF85. The sequence continues at coordinate 1,647 of NZ_ASZT02000111.1, read as the reverse complement.
AATTTGAAGCATTAAGATTTGAACGATTAAACAGTATAGGTGGAACATTGCTTGTTGGATTTGGTATTTTTTTACTTTTAACTAGCGTAAGCTTTTTAGTTTATCTAATTGTTTTACATATGAAGTATAAACCGATAGCTTCGGTTTCAAATGAGGAGCTGCCTTCATGTACCATTATAGTACCCGCATATAATGAAGGTCATCTGGTATATGATACCTTACACAGTCTCGCTAATAGTGATTACCCAGAAAAGAAACTTCAGATAATTGCTATTGATGATGGAAGTAAAGATGATACGTTTACCTGGATACAGCGTGCCAAAGCAGAATTGGGTGACCGTGTGGAAATCTATAAGCAACCTAAGAATATGGGTAAACGACATGCATTATATCGTGGATTCAAATTAGGAAAAGGCGATGTATTTATTACAGTTGATAGTGATTCTATTGTAAAAAAAGACACTTTGCGTAATATGGTTTCTCCTTTTGTAAAAAATGAGAATTGTGGAGCAGTTGCAGGAAATGTACGTGTTTTAAACAATAAGAAAGCAATTATTCCACGTATGCTCAGTGTTAGTTTTATATTTAGTTTTGAATTTGTACGCTCTGCACAAAGTGTATTAGGTTCAGTAATGTGTACACCTGGAGCCTTATCTGCATACAGAAAAGAATCGGTCATGAATTGTCTTGAAGATTGGATTAACCAGACCTTTATGGATCAACCATCAGATATTGGGGAAGATCGTGCTATGACAAATATGATTCTAAAACAAGGATATCACGTACTATTTCAGTCCAATGCTTATGTATATACTGATACTCCTGTACGATACAAAAATCTATATAAAATGTATATCCGTTGGGAGAGAAGTAATGTACGCGAAAACATCATGATGAGCCGTTTTGCTTTTACCAACTTCCGAGAAGGTAAAAAATTGGGTACGCGTATCTTATTGCTTATGCAGTGGAAAAAAGTCTTACTTTCTTATCCTTTGCTTGTATTAATGCTATGGACAATATTTCATTATCCACTAATGTTTCTGAGTGCTACTTTTGTCGGTATATTGATTTTTTCAAGCGTCCAAGCATTCTTTTTTGCTTCAAAAAGTGATAATAAGAAGGAAGCAATCTGGGCATATACATATAGTATTTTTTACGCACTTTCACTATTCTGGATCACACCTTATGCAATTGCAACTGCGGGAAGAAGTGGTTGGTTAACCAGAGGATAATTTAACGTATAATACTTCCATGTATTAGTTACAGTAAATATAAATGCACTTAATGGGCAAGAACTAAGTAAACTTCACTTAGTTCTTGCCATTAATCATTACAAGATGCATTAGATTATTCTAGACTTCATTGATAATGCAAATACTTTAGACTTCAATCTTCTCAATTTTCGTAAATTATATAAATTCGGGTACTTACAGCTGTAGTGAATAAGTACGATAATTATTTAAACAATTTATTGCAATACATTGAAATCGATATTCTGTCGGATTACAGGGGTTTCTATTTGTTAGGATAGGAAATTAATCATTCCTATATAGTAAGTATGGTGATCAGCTTAACCTTTATAATTCAACTTAATCTCTTAAAAAATTATTTATATAAACCAAAAAGTGGAGTTGCTAACTTAGTCGG
>NZ_ASZT02000110.1:0-17767 GCF_001006065.1 Sphingobacterium sp. IITKGP-BTPF85 | reverse complement strand
ATCGATCTTGAAGGATGCTGCTGCTGCAATTTATGGATTTAGAGCAGCGGGTGGTGTTGTTTTGATCACGCAGAAAAAAGGAAATAAGGGCGGAACTGCAAAAGTAAATATCAATGGCTATCAAGGCTGGCAAAATCTAACTCGTTTTCCTGAATTAGCCAATGCAGCGCAATATACCCGAGGTCTTGTGGAGGCGGCTCAAAATGAAAACAAAGATCCAAATGCGGTATATACACCCCAAGAACTTGAAAAATGGCAAATGGGGACAGAGCCAGGCTACAAAAGTTACGATTATTACGATATGATTATTCGTAAGAATATACCACAGCGCTACATTAATGCGAATATGACAGGAGGGAGTGATAAGTCTAATTATTTTCTTTCAGTTGGACACCTGACACAGGATGCGATGATCAAAGACTTTAATTACAAGCGCACCAATTTGCAAGCCAATATGGAAGCGACTGTTTTGGAAGGGTTGACAATAGGTACACAGATTTCAGGAAGGCATGAAGGAACACAAGATGTGGGTCTGCCAGGAGGAGATGGCTATTTTTCATCTATTTTGGCGATGTTCAAAAACAGGCCTACTGTAGCACCTTACGCTAATGATAACCCTAAATATCCGAATCATACTAACGACTTTGCTTATAATCCAGCAGTTTTTGATCGTGATATTGCGGGCTACAAGGACAATAAATATTTGGCAGGTAATGTAAACCTATTTGCTCCTATAAAACAAAATTTGGTCTTTCTGCTAAAGGAACTGTGTCGTACAACTATACCAATAATAAATTTGATGGTTTCCAGTATACTTATGATGTATATCGCTTTGAAAACGATGAATATAAAGCTACAGGAGGCACACGTTCTGGATGGCGTTATGATACCAATCGGGATATTGTTTCGCGCTCGGCGCAATTCCTAATTGATTACAATAAAAATATCGGTCATCATGCCCTTTCAGGTACATTAGGATATGAACGTTCGGATTGGGTACGTACGATCCGCTCATTAGGAGCAAATCCAACGAACAATTACATCCCGATAATGCGACTCGCTGAAGTTAATGACCTTGGAGATGATTGGTCTTATGAAGCTCGTGCAGGTTACATAGGTCGATTAAACTATAATTACAAGGGTAAGTATTTAGTTGAGTTATTAGGTCGATACGATGGTTCATACTTATATTATAAGGATCGCCGTTGGGGATTTTTTCCGGGAGCATCTGTCGCATGGCGAGTATCGGATGAAAACTTTTTTGAACCCTTGAAAAGTGTTGTCACAGACTTCAAAATTCGGGCATCTGCAGGACAAACAGGTTTGGAAAATGGCGTCAATATGCACGGCTATCTAGCAGGCTACAATTGGTCTCAAGGAGATGCGATTCTTGATGGTAATTATGTGACAGGTGTGCAACCACGTGGTGTTCCTATCAGAAATCTATCATGGGTGAAGAATACCACTTACAACATCGGGCTGGATGCAGGTTTATTTGGTAATAAATTGACGCTGACAGCTGATGCTTTCCAGATTATCCGTACTGGATTTCCGGGTAAACGTTATGATGTGTTATTACCTGATGAGATCGGATATGTGTTACCTAATGAGAATCTGGGCAAAATGGATACTATGGTGCTGAAGGTATGATCACTTATACGGATAAAATCGGTGAATTGAATTATGTGGTGAGTGGAAATGTTACCTATTCTCGTTTTAAGAATATCGAATCTTATAAACCGCGCTTCAGCAATTCATGGAATGAATACCGGAATTCAAACGAAGATCGTTGGGGCGGTGTATGGTGGGGCTACCAAGTTGTCGGCCGCTTCCAATCGGAAGAGGAGATTCGTAATCATCCAATCAACAATGATGGTTCAAATAACCGGAACCAACTACCTGGAGATTTTATCTACAAGGATGTTAATGGTGATGGTGTGATTAATAATCTGGATGAACGTCCAATCGGTTATCAAACTGGGTGGGCTCCGATTATTTCATTTGGAGGACGAATAGGACTAAATTGGAAAGGTATTGATCTGAATGCTGATTTCTCCGGAGGAGCGATGCAATCATGGTTTCAAGATTACGAATTGCGTAATGCATTCCATGGTGGCGGAAATTCACCAGCATATCTCTTAGAAGATAGATGGCACCGTACTGATCCTTATGATGCAAATAGTGAATGGGTATCAGGATATTATCCTGCACTGCGTAATGGTAATTCTGGACCTAACCATAGAAATAGTGATTTTTGGTTAACAAATGTTCGTTATTTAAGAATCAGAAATCTTGAGCTTGGCTATAATTTTTCTAATGATCTCATCAAAAAAATTAAAGCTGAGAAAATCCGAGTGTATGTCAATGGTTCTAATCTATTTTCCTTTGACAACGTGAAGAAATTTCAGATCGATCCAGAGATTGAAGCTGCGGCAGCAGTGGTATATCCGCAGCAGCGCGTATTTATGGTTGGGTTCAATTTAACATTTTAAAGAAAATCAACAATGAAAAAATTATATACTTGTTTAGCGCTGTTTGTCTGCCTTGGATTTGGAGGTTGTAAACACGACAATTGGTTAGATCGAGATTCAAAAACATTAATTACTGACGATCAACTTTGGAACGATCCAAAATTGCTGACTTCGTTGATGGCAAACTATTATAACCGTTTACCGACGTTACATGGTGTTTTCAACAGCGGAGGGATGACTGAGCTGGACGATGCCATGTGGTCTGGGCACCGTGATCAGAATGGACGCAATGATTTTCAATTTGGGGATGATTATGGACGCTATTGGGATTATGGATTGATTCGAGATATCAACCTTTCGCTAGAAAATATAGAAACTTTGGGTCTCCAACTAACGGAAACAACAAAAAAACAATATATAGCTGAAATGCGCTTTGTCCGCGCGCTTGTTTATTTTGAAATGGTAAAACGTATGGGTGGAGTTCCTATCGTGACAAAACAGATGATCTATGACTTCAGTGGTGATCCAACACCGCTTCAGTTGCCCCGAGCAAAGGAGCATGAGGTTTACGATTTATTTACCAAGAGATGGAAGCGATTAAAGAAGATCTCGGAAATAATGCGACTAGTAAAACCAGAGCCAATAAATATACTGTTCTAGCTGTACAGAGTAGAGCCATGTTATATGCAGCATCCTTAGCCAAATATAATGGGCTGATGGCTGAACCTGTAGTAACAGCAGGCAATGAAGTCGGTATACCTGCGGCTATGGCCAGCGATTATTATCGTAAATCATTGGCCGCTTCTAAAGAACTTATGAGCGGTCCTTTTACCTTGTTTAAAGAGAACCCTGACAAAGGCGTTAATTTTTACGAAATGTTAAACAAAAAGACTGGATCTGAAGTGATTTTTGCAAAGGATTTTGCTGTGGGTCTTAAAGTTCATCGATTTGCGCATGAAAATATTGTCAAAAGTTTAACGGAGGATAATGAAGCCACCTCTGGAATCTCGCCTTCGCTTAGCTTAGTGGAAAGTTTCGATTATTTAGATGGTCGAAAAGGAACATTACAGGATCGTGATGCGAATGGAAACTATATTGCTTATGCACATATTGATGATATTTTCAAAAATAAGGATGCACGATTATATGGTACCGTCATTTACCCAGGAAGTTCCTTCCGAAATACAGCAGTTAGCATACAGGCAGGAGTTGCTACTTGGCAAAATGGGGCGTACCAACTTGTCACCGCGCCAGAATTAGGGAAGCAATTGGGCGATGAACTTGGGACAGCAAATGCAGGTGGATTGTGGACTGGTTTTGATGGCCCCAAAGATGATGCACAGGATGTGAGTAATACAGGATTTTACATCCGCAAATTTGTTAGTGATGCACCTGCTGCTAGTGCTAGAGGTACTTCGGCTGCAAATTGGTGGCCTTGGTTCCGTTTAGGTGAAATTTATTTGAACGCCGCGGAAGCAAGTTTTGAACTTGGTCAGGTTAGCGAGGCCACGCAATATATCAATACCTTACGTGAACGTGCTGGATTTCCAGCAAACAGCATCAGCACATTGACGATGGAGATCATCCGTAATGAGCGCCGGGTAGAATTGGCTTTTGAAGATCACCGGTTTTTTGATTTAAAAAGATGGCGTTTGGCGCATATCATTTGGAATGGCGCTGAAAATGATCCTAATGCTGTGGTACGGGGCTTATATGGATACCGTGTAGTGCGTCTAGGCCATGCAGATCATGGGAAGTTTATCTATGCACGTGTCAAACCTAGTCGTTTCCGTAGAGCACGATTCTTTCGTTTAGCAAATTATTATTCTGCTATTGAGCAAAAGGTATTGGACAATAATCCAAAAATTGTTAGAAATCCGTTGCATTAATTTATTGAATTATGAAAAAGAATATTTTAACTCTACTAACCGCTACACTAGGTTTTTTGGCTGTTGGTTGTGAATATGATAATTTTGAAGCTCCTAAAGAATTTTTATCTGGCAAAGTGGTCTTTGAGGGCAAGGCGGTTGGTGTAAGAAATAACAGTACTGAACTGGAGCTATGGCAGGACGGTTATCCCTTAAAATCAGCTATCCCTGTATTTATTAATCAAGCAGGAGAATTTTCTGCAAATCTGTTTCGGGGCAAATATAAATTGGTTCGAAAAGGAAATGCGCCTTGGCTACAGCAATCGACTGATACAATTCTCGTAAACGTGAATGGAAATACGGTGCTTGATGTGCCGGTAACGCCTTATTTCGTCATTGGAAATGAAGTTTCAGGTTGCCAATAATCAAATAGCGGCAACCTTCACGGTTAAAAAAACGACCGAATCGGCTAAACTCGATCAAGTGAAACTTTTCTTGAGTAAATCTATTTTGACCGATCATGTTCTTTCTGATCAAGATATTAATGTTGATCTTCCACAAGTCTTATTCGGTACTGAAACGCGCATCACGAGACAATTGTCTGATAAATTCAAAGGGCAGGCATATATCTTTGTGCGTATCGGGGTGAAATCTTCATCTGCTGGAGAGTATATTTATACTCCGGTACAAAAGATCATGCTTAATTAAAGTATGTTGTTCTATTTGTAAATTCGTGAAATGCATGCTCAACCTAATTTTATTTACTCTATAACTTAAATCTTACATGAACAAAAGAAAATGGCAATTGGCCAGCATCTTAATCACTTTTTTTACAGTTAGTATGATGGGGCCAGCCATCGGACAGGAATATAAATCTGGTCCTACGGAAAAAGACTTTGTGGGCTATTTATTTGCTTATTTCAAAGGCAATGCAGTAGCTGATGAATCGGTTTGTTTTGCGGTTAGTACGGATGGCTATACTTATCGCGCCCTCAATAACAATCAACCTGTGCTGGACTCAAAGCTTATCAGTACAACTGGTGGAGTGCGCGATCCGCATATCTTAAGAGGGGAGGATGGTAAGTCTTTTTACATGGTATTGACGGATATGACCTCATCGAAAGGCTGGGATTCTAATCGTGCTATGATATTATTAAAATCGGACGACCTTATTCATTGGAAACATAGTGTAATTAACATCCAAGATCGGTTTAAAGGTAATGAAAGTTTGAAGCGCGTTTGGGCTCCACAGACGATCTATGATCCTGCTGTTGGTAAATATATGGTTTACTGGTCGATGAAGCATGGCGACGGTCCTGATATCATTTATTATGCTTATGCTAATCGTGAGTTTACCGATTTGGAAACAGAACCAAAGGTGTTGTTTATGCCTAAAAATGGTAAATCTTGTATCGATGGAGATATCATCAATAAAAACGGACTTTTCTATATGTTTTATAAAACAGAAGGGCATGGTAACGGTATTAAATTGGCTATAACAGATTCGCTTACTTCGAGCAAATGGATCGAACAACCGGGCTATAAACAACAGACTAGAGATGCTGTGGAAGGATCAAGTGTGTTTAAACTTAATCAGTCTGATCGTTATATTTTAATGTACGATGTATATGGGAAGGGCAAGTACCAGTTTTGTGAATCGGTTGATCTGGATCGCTTTAAAGTAATCGATCATGAGGTTAGTATGGATTTTCATCCGAGACATGGTTCAATCATTCCATTATCCAGAAGTGAATTTAAAGCCGTTACTGAGCGTTGGGGAACACCGGCAGACATCAAATTGGTAACTAGAAAAAATCCGATATTGGATGGTTTCTATGCCGATCCAGATGTGTTATATTCAAATAAAACAAAGAAATATTATATCTACCAACTAGTGATGGATTTGACGGTTGGGGTGGTTCTTATTTTAAGACTTTTTCTTCCGTTGATCTCAAAGAATGGAAAGATGAGGGTGTTATTCTGGATTTGAAAAAGATGTGCCTTGGGGCCCGCGCAATGCCTGGGCTCCAACGATAGCGGAGAAAAAATAAAAGGGGATTATAAATATTACTATTATTTCACAGCAGCGCAAAAAATAGGCGTTGCTGTTGCTGATCTACCTACTGGACCTTTCAAAGATTCGGGAAAACCATTGATCGATTTTAAACCAGCAGGAATTAATAAGGGACAAGAAATAGATCCTGCTGTTTTTAATGATCCGAAATCGGGGAAAAGCTACTTGTATTGGGGCAATGGTTACCTCGCTGTTGCGGAACTGAATAAGGATATGGTATCCATCAAACAAAATACGACAAAGACATTAAAGATTGATGGTACATTTCGTGAGGGTGTCTATGTGATCTATAGAAATGGCACGTATTATTTTTTATGGTCTGAAGATGATACCCGCAGTGAAAACTATCGGGTACGTTATGGAACATCTTCTTCTCCTGTAGGAGAGATCCATCTTCCTGAAAACAATATTGTGCTTGAAAAGGATCCGTCTAAAGGAATTTATGGTACTGGCCACAACTCCGTACTTCAAATACCGGGTACTGATGAATGGTATATTGTATATCACCGATTTAATTACCCTGACGGTATACACATGGGAGATGCAGCAGGTTACAACCGTGAAGTATGCATGGATAAATTATCATTTGGAGCTGATGGAACCATTAAAAAGGTAATTCCTACACACTAGTTGGATTTACGTTCTTAATAATTTTTACACAAAAAACTTACACTATAATGAAATGCTTACTTATTGTCACTTTTCTCAGCTTGAGCTCACTGTTGAGTTTTGCACAAAATGTGACTGTTTCTGGACCCGATAAACGATTAGTAGTCAATTTGTCTTTAGAAAATGGTCATCTCTACTATGATGTTCAGTTGGATGGAAAGGCAATGCTTGAAAAATCTGCACTTGGATTAAAAGGTCGTCAGGTTGATCTATCGAGCAATTTAAAACTGGTGGATCAGCAGTATAATAAAATTGATGAGCAGTATGAGGAACAGAAGATAAAACGTAGACAGGTACATTATCAGGCAAATGAGTTGATTTGCAAATTAGAAAATGGAAATAAACAAGCTTTACATGTCATATTTAGGGTAAGTAATCATGATATTGCTTTTCGTTATCACGTGCCACAGGTAGGTGAAGCAGCTAATTTATATATCGAAGAGGAATTGAGCTCTTTTAAATTCCCGAATGTAACAACAACTTTTCTAACTGCTCAAGCACCACCCATGTCTGGCTGGATGAAGACGAAGCCAAGTTATGAAGAGGAGTATGTGGCAGATGAGCAATTGGGTGCTCCTTCCAAGTATGGCTATGGTTTCAGCTTTCCGGCATTATTTCACGTCGGAGATCGCGGTTGGGTACTTGTTTCTGAAACAGGTGTAGGAGCACTGTACTGTGGATCTAAGTTGAGTGAAGGAACAAAAGATGGTCAATATAAGATTGCATTTCCGGAGATCGGAGAAAATAATGGCATAGGGAGCGCTAATCCTGCAATTGCATTACCAGGCAATACACCGTGGCGTACACTGACTGTCGGAAGTACGCTAAAACCTATTGCAGAAACCACCATCGCGTTTGATGTGGTTGAACCCATGTACAAAGCTTCAAAAGAGTATAGGTTTGGACGTTCAACTTGGAGCTGGCTGGAGTGGCAGGATGGCAGTATTAATTTTGAAGATCAGAAGAAATTTGTAGATATCTCTGCTACGATGGGTTATGAATTTGTTTTGGTCGATAATTGGTGGGATAGCAAAATCGGACGCGATAAAATTGAAGCCTTGATTGACTATGGAAAAGATAAAGGTGTCGGAATTTGTTTGTGGTACAATTCCAATGGTTTTTGGAATGATGCACCACAAACACCTAAAAATATGATGAATACAGCTGTCGCTCGAAAAAAGGAGATGGCTTGGATGCAAAGTGTTGGTATTAAGGGTCTAAAAGTTGATTTTTTTGGCGGTGACAAGCAGGAGACTATGAAGCTTTATGAAGATATTCTATCCGATGCGAATGATCATGGTTTATCCGTTATTTTCCACGGATGCACGTTACCACGAGGCTGGGAACGTATGTATCCTAATTTTGTGGGGAGTGAGGCTGTACTCGCTTCTGAAAATTTGATTTTCACACAACATGCTAATGATACCGAAGCTTTTAATGCGAGTTTACATCCGTTTATTCGCAATACTGTAGGCTCAATGGATTTCGGTCCCGTTCTTCTTAATAAAAGACATAATCGGGAGAACAATGGAGGAATGATACGGAAGACGACAGAGACATTTCAATTGGCTACTGCCGTGCTATTTCAGACCCCTGTACAAAATTTCGGAATCACACCCAACAATCTAACCGAGATGCCCGCACATGTTATTGATTTTATGAAACAGGTACCACGATCTGGGATGAGACTGTTTTGATTGATGGCTATCCCGGCAAATATGTCGTTTTAGCGCGGAGGAATGGTGACCGTTGGTACATAGCCGGTATCAATGCAGAGAAAAAAGTAAAAGAATTAACTCTTCATTTACCAATGCTTTCGGGCGAAAAGTGGGAATTGCACCAAGATAATAAGGATCGGTCACCACAGCATAACGTGTTGCCTGCGCCAAAAGGTAAACAATTAAAGGTGACACTTCAGCCTGATGGTGGATTTATCATAGTAGGACAATAAATACATAACCTTTTAATTTGCTTAAAGATGCTTCGAATAGTAAAACATATCATCTTGCTTATCCCGATCTTTTTGTTTGGATCAAGATCTTTATTTGCGCAACTGGGATTTGGAAGTAGCGAGAAAATAAATGGAGACTGGCAGTTTCATCTTGGAGATTTGGATATAACCAAGATAAATACGCTGTCTTCTTCGGCTTGGCGGTCGGTTCAACTGCCTTATGATTGGAGCGTGAAATATCCACTAAGTCCAAATTTGGCCAGTGCTACAGGTTACTTACCAGGAGGAATCGGCTGGTATCAAAAAAATGATCATTCCTATCGCAGATCAAGGTAAAAAGTTATACCTCTATTTTGAGGGGGTATATAACCGGAGTGAGGTATTTGTTAATGGAAAATCTGTTGGTAAACGCCCTTATGGCTATATCTCGTTTTCATACGATGTATCTTCTTTAGTCGAATACGGCAAAGAAAATACAATTGCGGTAAAGGTCGATCACAGTCATAGTGCCGATTCGAGATGGTATACTGGATCTGGCATCTATCGCGATGTTTGGATTGTAAAGGCTAACCCTGTACATTTAGAACAATGGGGTGTATATGCCTACCCAGCAGTGAAAGGAAATCAAGGAAACTTACACGTAGAGGTAGCACTTGTGAATGAAACAAGTGCGGCTACAGCGGTTGAATTAGTACAAGAATTGATTGATGAATCCGGGAACACTGTCGGCAAAATTGTTAAAAAACAACAATTTCTCCCAATGGCCGCATATCAGTACCCGTGAAGATAACGGTTAAGAATCCGAAATTATGGAGCTTGGAGCAAGCGAATCGTTATAAGTTAAAAACAGTGGTGCTGCACCATGGCAAAGAGATCGATCGTTCGGAGGTGAAAACGGGTTTTCGGACCTTGGCTTTCGATCCTGATCAGGGTTTTGCTTTAAATGGAAAATGGACAAAAGTAAAGGGGGTATGTATTCATCATGATGCGGGTGTATTGGGAGCTGAATTTTACCCCGAAGTATGGCGCCGTAGATTGCTGACTTTAAGTCGCTGGGTGTCAATGCAATCCGAACCAGTCATAATCCACAAGCAACTTCATTGTATGATCTCTGTGATGAATTGGGCCTTTTGGTGATGAATGAAGCCTATGATGAATGGGAATATCCAAAGCGTAAATGGATAGCTGGTTGGAATGTGGGAACAGCAGGATTTGAAGGTGCATACGATTTTTTTGCAGATTGGGGTGAACGCGATCTTGCAGATATGGTGAAAAGAGATCGCAATCATATTTCTATTTTTGCTTGGAGTATCGGCAATGAAGTTGACTATCCAAATGATCCTTATTCTCATCCTATTCTTGATGGAAGTCAAGGGAATGGATTTACACAGCCTATTTTTGGAGGCTATAAAAAAGATGCTCCTGATGCCATGCGGTTGGGAGATATTGCTAAGCGATTGGCTGCTGTTGTTAAAAAATACGATACCAGTCGACCCGTTACTGCTGGACTAGCAGGTGTTGCGATGTCTAATGAAACGGAATATCCAGGAGTGTTAGATATTGCAGGATATAATTATACAGAAAGCCGTTATCAGGAAGATCATAAGCGCTACCCTAAACGAGTCATATTTGGTAGTGAAAATAGACATGATCTTGCTGCTTGGAAAGCTGTTCAAGAGAATAATCATATTTTCGGCCAGTTTCTATGGACTGGAATTGATTATTTGGGCGAGTCTGGTCGTTGGCCATCAAGAGGCTTTTATTCTGGCCTATTAGATTTTGCGGGATTAATTAAACCGAGAGGATATTTTCGTCAAGCCTTATGGTCAGAAAAACCAATGGCTTACTTAGGAACTTATGCCTTAAAAGGTGAGGTTGGTAAAACTGATGTGTGGTCGGATCTCGAAGCTGAAAGGGGGCAACGTAAAAATGAAGCTCCATCGATGGATGCTTGGCCTATATGGAACTATCGGGAAGGTCAATTGATACGTGTTGTCTGCTATACGAATACCGCTTTTGCAAGATTAGAACTAAATGGTAAAGTTGTCGGTGATATCAAATCGTATAATGAAGAACAGGGCATTGTTTATTGGGATATCCCGTATGCAGAAGGGAGATTGGAAGTTATTGGATTTGACAAGGAACAAAAGGAGCTGGTACGTCAAGTTCTAGAAACATCCGGACGTTCTCATGCCTTAGCGATCATCTCAGAATCTTCTGTTTCGGCAAGAACTGGCGACGTGATTCAAGTGGAACTGCAGGTGGTTGACAAAAACAACAGACCTGTTGTGCTGGCAGATGATGAGGTTACCTGCAGGATCGTAGGTGCCGCTAGTTTTGGGACTGGAGGCTGGAAACAACAGTGATATGACAGACTATACTGATAATAGACATCGCGTATATCATGGCAAAATGATTGCTTACATTCAATTGAATCCTGGGCAAGGAAATGTTTCTGTCCAATTTTCAGCACCATGGCTTGAAAATACTTCGATGCTCATTCAGCGTAAGGAGAATAGGTAGTATTATTTACTGAGAGTCAAGAAAGGCTGTTTCATCATAAATGCAGTGCCCCCAAAAAGTTAGACACTTTCTGGGGGCATTTTTATGAATAAGAAAAACAAGCACAGTTTTGAATTTAAGTTGAGCTGTGTTAGACAAATGGATGAGCATTATCGTTCTGCAAAGTCTTTGGGAGAAGAATTCGGGATTACGTATTCTTTGTTTGAGACCTGGTACAGAATATATAAGTATCAGGGGGAATCGGGGCTACTTCCCAGGAAAGGGAAAAGACACTTTAGTGCTTCTTTTAAGCTTTCTGTCCTTACCGCAATCCGAGAAGAAAGTTTATCTTTGAAAGAAGCCCGTGTACGCTTTGACCTTTCCTCGGATGCCCATATCATTGAATGGCAGAAAAGGCTGGACAAGTTCGGTCCAGAAGGATTGGAGCACGGCCAAAAGGAAGACCCCTGATGACAAAGAAAGCAAATCCGCAGATCAAGCGAAAAGTTAGAAAAATGAATAAAGCGCTCACGCGTGAAGAGGAACTTTTGCAGGAGAATGAGTATTTACGTGCAGAAAATGCCCTGCTAAAAAAGCTCAGCGCCTTGGCTCAAGCCGAAAACAAGCGAAAGCCATAATGGAGCTAAGGCATCAATTTGATCTTGATATCCTGCTGAGTTGCGTTAAGATGGCATGAAGTACTTTCTATTATCATTCCAAGAAGGAGGGACAAGCAGATAAATACGAACAGGTCAAAGCGCAAATCAACAAAGTTTACCATGTACATAAGGGCCGCTTTGGCTATCGCCGCATTACCCTGCAGCTCAAACGGGATGGAGTGGATATCAATCATAAGACCATTCTTAGATTAATGAGGGAAATGGGTTAGAAGAGTCTGATCAGGATAAAGAAATACAGGTCATACCGGGGTGAACCGGGCAAGATCGCCCCCAATATCCTCAACAGGAAATTCCAGGCTGAGGGGCCTTTGCAAAAATGGGCCACGGATATTACTGAGTTCAAAGTCAAGGAAAAAAAGCTGTATCTCTCCCCAATAATTGATCTGTTCAATCAGGAAGTTATAAGTTATGAAATTACTGACAGGCCGGTCTTTAAAGGGGTAATGGATATGCTCAAAAAGGCACTGCCCAAAGCAAGGGGGGCATCACAACTGCTTTTACATTCAGATCAGGCTGGCAATACCAAATGCCTAAATATCAACAGTGGCTCAAAGAAAACGGAATCACTCAAAGCATGTCCAGAAAAGGAAATTGCCTTGATAATGCCGTAATTGAAAATTTCTTCGGAATTTTAAAATCAGAACTGTTTTATCTAAAACAATACGAATCAACAGAGAAGTTAAAAAGCGAAATAGAAGATTATATCTCCTATTACAATAATCAACGGATAAAACTAAATATAAATGGAATGAGCCCGACAGAATATCGAGCTCATTATTACAAATCTAATTAACTAAATTTGTCCAATATTTTGGGGGCAGTCCAAAATGAGACAGCCTTTCTTGTTAAAAAAAATTTTAGAAAGATCGTTGGTGCTCGATAGGTTGATCTTCATAATTGTGCTTTTTCCAAATAAAAATCACGAAATAGTTTCTTTGGTTGTAGACTAAGATTTACTTAATTTTCTACGTAACATGGACAGGGAGCGCATGTGGTTTATCTTGTCGCGGTATGGCTTATGCACAAATCCTTATACTTATTTTATTTCGCCGTACCGAAATGCAAAGTTGTCCTATGGGTTTTTCGTTACGACAGTAGGAAAATAGAATCCCCGAGATGATTTCTAACAGATTCAATTAAAAATTAGACTTCCCCTAGCTGGATAGGTGGGCTGCGAGAAGTTCTTTTGATCTCGACAAGAGACTAGATAACACTTCCGTTTTACATGCTAAGTAATTAATTATTCTTAATAATGAAATACTATTTCCTTTAAAGCATGTTACGTAGCCATGGTTAATGGCCATTCAGCATTGTTAATAAACCATATCACAATATGAACTACCTGAAGTACAAAGATATATCGCCTCATAGCAATCTATTATGGCGATGGTAAAGAAGCAATTGACCGTAGCGAATAGCTGATCCGCCATGGCGCAAAATGATTAAGCTGCAGCGTGAATACAAGAAGCCATACTGCTATAAGAGTTGGCAAGGATGGGAAGTCAATGTGCCCTAACGCATTGTTTTATCTCCATGGCGCAAAATGATTTCTCAAGATTACAGTGTGGCAATGCCTTTTCCGTATTGTCGTCAGTCAAAATCATAAAAGAGCATTGTGGAATGCAGAACCTGGTTCTATTTTGGTTGTTGCATGATACGCTTTCTATGAAAAAAAAGAATATTTGGGATGATAGTCTCTTTTATTTTTATCCCGCTATATCTGTATGTTTCAATAATGATACAAAAGAATAATTTGCGACATTTTCTGTGTTTTTTGGCTTGTAGTACTCCTAAGCGTGTGTTTTTATATTATTCGGAGGTTTTTTTGAAAAGGGTTTTTTATAAAATAGCATTGTTTTAAAAATGTAATTGCTTGATAATTTGTTATATTGCAACGTAGACGCAACCAAGCTTAATGAATATTGAGCGATAACCTAAATAACAAAATGATGAAAATTGTAACGAAAAGAACGTGGGTTCTTTTTATTATCGTGGCTGCCGTGGCAGTTGGCGGTATTCTTTTTCTAGTACGATCAAAGCAACCAACCTTACCTTTAAAAAAAGGAGCGCATATTGTTCTTATTGGCAATAATTTGGGATCTCGGATGATGAATTATGGGCATTTTGAAACAGAGCTTCAGTTACGTTATCCGGATTCAAACCTCTATATCCGAAACATGTGCGATGGGGGCAACACGCCTGGTTTTAGGCCTCATGCGAGCCGGAAATCGCCTTGGGCTTTTCCTGGAGCAGAAAATTTTCAAACGGATCTTGCTCAACCCTCAGGAAGTGAAGGTTTTTTTGAGACTGAGGATCAATGGCTGGCTCGTTTAAAAGCTGATATCATCATCGCTTTCTTCGGCTATAACGAATCGTTTGAAGGCGCTGAGGGTTTGGAAAATTATAAGTCGGAGCTGGATGCTTTTATTAAACATACAATTAAACAACAGTATAACGGTACATCTCCGGTGAAACTGGCATTAGTTTCTCCGATTGCTTTTGAAAACCTCTCTAAGCAGTATGATCTCCCTGACGGGAATCAAGAGAATCGGAATTTGTCTTTATATGCTGCTGCAATGAAAGAGATCGCAGCGAAGAATAACGTACACTTTGTCGATGTGTATAACCCTACAGAGCGCTGGTATTTCTGGACAAAAGAGCCCCTAACAATAGATGGATCGCAGCTTACAGATGCTGGATATGCGCGTTTTGCGCCTTTGTTGGCAGACCTAATTTTTGGGAAGGCTGATGTTAAAAATGAAGATAACCGTGATCTTATACGTCATGCTGTTCTTGAAAAAATTGGATGTGGCATAACGATATTAAAATTCCGAATGGGGTACATGCTTATGGTAGAAGATATGATCCATTTGGGCCTGATAATTACCCTGCTGAAATTAAGAAAATCCGAGAAATGACTGCGATCAGAGATACGGCAATCTGGCTGGCTGCGCATGGAAAGAAAATGGATGTGGCGGCAGCGGATAAAAAGACAACCCCGGTACCTGAAGTAAAAACAAACTATGATCCTGGAAAGAATGGCAATTTGGCTTATCTGTACGGTGATGATGCTTTAGCAACCCTGAAAGTTGCCCCAGGTTTTAAGATTGATCTTTTTGCTTCAGAAAAGGAATTTCCAGATTTGGCTAATCCTTGTCAAATTACGTTTGATAATAAAGGTCGTTTATGGGTTGCTACAATGCCTAGTTACCCTCACTATAAACCAGGAGACTCGAAACCTAATGACAAGTTGATTATACTCGAAGATACTGATCAGGATGGTAAAGCAGATAAGCAGACCGTTTTTGCGGATGGACTACATCTTCCTGTAGGCTTCGAAATTACTGCTGACGGTGTTTATCTGTCTCAAGGAACTAATTTTATGCTTTTAAAAGATACGGATGGCGATGATCGGGCTGATGTCAGAGAGATTTTATTGAGTGGTTTTGATGATCATGATACCCATCATAATATTCATGCCTTTACGGTCGATCCTTCGGGAGCGATCATTATGGGAGAAGGAGTATTTTTACATTCTAATATAGAAACTTCTTATGGGCCAGTTCGTGGTACGAATGGTGGTTTTTACCGTTATAGTCCACAACGTCGCTATTTGGAACGGATGGCGCAGCTAATGTACCCAACCCCTGGGGAATAGCTTTTGATGAATGGGGACAAAATTTTTATGCTGAAACCTCCGGACCTGATGTCAGCTGGATGCTGCCCGTGACTATAAAACCTAAATATGGTGTAGCAACGACCAAATCCCGGAATCTGGTACAGGATGAACATCGGGTGCGACCGACTTCTGGTCTTGAGTTTGTTTCAAGCCGCCATTTCCCCGATTCTCTACAAGGTGATTTCTTAATCAACAATACCATCGGCTTTTTAGGAACGAAAGAACACCGGTTGAATGATGATGGAACAGGTTACAAAAGTACACATCGACAGGACTTATTGCAGAGTTCGGACAAGAATTTTAGGCCTGTTGATCTGGAATTTGCTCCGGATGGGTCTTTATATATTGCGGATTGGCACAATATCTTAATCGGGCATATGCAGCATAATGCCCGTGATCCGTTGCGCGATCATGTACACGGACGTATTTATCGGATCACTTACCCGTCAAGACCACTTTTAAAACCGGCTCAAATTGCTGGAGCATCTATTTCTCAATTACTTGATAATCTGAAATTACCGGAATACCGCACCCGTTATCGTACCCGTGCTGAACTCAGGGGGCGGAAATCCTCAGAAGTACTGCCACAATTAAAAGACTGGGTAGCGAAATTGGATAAAAGTAATCCGAAATATGCGCATCAGCTGGTTGAAGCATTATGGGTAAGCTGGGGTTTGAATCAGGTTGATCAAGAGTTGTTGAGGAAGGTGTTGAAATCGGATGATTATCATGCTCGGGCTGCAGCAGTAAGGGTATTGCGCTATACTGGGCATCAGGTAAAAGATCAGGAAAGTTGCTGATGCAGGCCGCATCTGATCCGCACGGCCGTGTACGTCTTGAGGTGCTTACTGCCGCATCTTGGATGCCAAGGGAGAAAGGCATGCCGATCATGCTGGCAATAGCTAAAAGGGTGTTGATGATTGGATCGAACCTGCCTATACAATGGCTGTTGCTAATTTGACTGGGAGGGAGGAATTGAAGGATAGTCCAGATAAAGTCAAAACGTCTCTTACCGGAATAGAACGTGATCAGTATATTAAAGGTAAGGCCCTTTTTGCAAAAGAAGGATTTTGTATCACCTGTCATCAAGCTGATGGCAATGGTTTACCGATGTCAGGATTTCCACCTCTTCATGGAACGAAATGGGTGACAGGTAGCCAAGATCGTTTAATTAAAGTAGTACTTAAAGGTTTACATGGGCCGATGGAAGTCAATGGAACAAAATTTCCGGGTCAGGTACCGATGACACCCTTTGAAGGAATGCTCAGTGATGAGGAAGTGGCCGCGGTATTAACATATGTACGCAATTCCTTTGGGAACAAAGCATCTTCAGTTTCCAAAGAAAAAGTAAAAGCAGTCAGGGCAGCTTCAGAAAGCAAAAAGGCGTTTTATGCTCCAGCGGAATTGTTGCAGGAGTTTCCATTAGAAAAGTAATGTTACGAACTTATTTGATACTAAGGGTTAAGTAGTGTTATGCTACTTAACCTGTTTTATATCGCCGATACCCTTAAGCTTGCTTCTGTAAGGCACTCAAATTATTGACACTTCTACTTTCTGGTTTTTCGTCCTGTAAAAGAGCCAGTACATTGGTGATGGTATAGACGCACATGTGTCTATAGGTCGTAGCAGTAAGGCTACCGGAGTGCGGAGTAATGAGTGTGTGTCGATGATCGACAAGTGCGTCCGGATGCTTTGGAGGTTCCTCTGGTAATACATCGGCAGCAAAACCTGCAAGGCTGTTTGTATTTAGTGCCTTTACAAGTGCTTCATGATCGATCAATGCTCCGCGGGCTGTGTTAATGAGTAAAGCCGTAGGTTTCATCAGATTGAGCTCTTGCGCACCCAATAAGGTTCCGATAACAGTAGTATAGGG
>NZ_ASZT02000109.1:0-17846 GCF_001006065.1 Sphingobacterium sp. IITKGP-BTPF85 | reverse complement strand
AAAGGTATTCGGGTGTTGACAGTCTCTCCGGGCTGGATCAAAACAGATGGTGCTACAGGATGATGGATGAAATCGCGAAAAGAACTGGTATTTCTGTTGATGAAGCGGTGCAGCAGGTCATGGAAAGTTTGGGGGGTATTCCTTATGGCCGACCGGCAGAACCTCAGGAAGTGGCCGAATTGGTCGGTTTTTTAGTGTCACCAAGAGCGGCTTATTTGACAGGAACAGAATTTATTATTGACGGAGGTACAATTCCAACAATTTAAAAACCTTAAAAAAACACTTGAAATGAACATACCACAAGTAATGGCCGCATTAGTTCGTGCGCAGAACAATTTTGATTGTGTCTCCTATGCAATTTTTTTTTCCGAAACAGCCCTGATTGTTGACAAGAGTAATACATACAGGGGGAGAAAAGAAATTGAAAATTGGATTGTCGCAGCAAATGAGCAATATAAAACCGTCATGAAGCCATTGAGCTATAAAAAAGGAGAAACCGAAAGCATATTAAAAGCAGTAGTTTCTGGAAATTTTACTGGAAGCCCTGTTGTACTGTTTTACCATGTTCGGATTGTTAATGAGCAGGTACAATCATTGAAAATTACAGGATAAGGTATTTTTGTATGGTTAAATGTCATGCTTGAGGCCGTACTGGATGATGGTCTGAATAATGGGTAGCAATTCTTTTCCTTTTTCGGTCAAGGTATATTCGACCTTTGGCGGGATTTCGGCAAAGGACTTTTTATGGACAATATCTTTATCGCATAAAAACTTCAATTGGCTGATCAGCATTTTTTCACTGATTCCGACAATACAGCGCTTCAGTTCGCCGTAACGGATGGTGCGTTCGTTAATCTGGAAAATAATGAGCATGGTCCATTTTCCGCCAATGATTTCAAGTGTTTTCCTTAGGGGACAGTTTTCGTCAGAAATATTTATATTTATATTCATTGTGCTGTAAATCAGTAATTATTACTTTAACGTAAGTACCCTACTTTTAGGTAGGTACTTGACTATTGTACTGCAAATGTAGAAATTTGTCATATAATTTACTTACTTATAAAATTAAATAGGATGTCAAAAAACGTAAAAATAGTGCAGTCGTATTTTAATGCGGTAGCAACAGGAGACTTTGATACAGTCGGAAGTTTATTTGCAGATGATATTGTATGGCATCAGCCGGGAAAAGGTGTTCAATCTGGAACGTATACCGGAAAAGCAGCGGTGTTTGCTCATTTGGGGAACTTTATGCAATGGAGCAACGGTACCTTTGCTATTGATGATATTGAATATACAAGTGATAATGGAAATCTTGTGGCAGCTTCAATTCATTTCAAAGCAGCAAAAGGTGAGGGGACACTTGCGATGAAAGGTGTCGATCTATTGCGGATCGAAGATGACAAAATAAAAGAAGTCTGGCTGTTTTCAGAAAGAATTGAAGTGGAAGATGATTTTTGGAACAGTGCAGCGAAGAATTAAGATTTGAAGGGGAAATGAGGGTAAGATTTTAGGGTTCTGCTTTGCCTAATTGCATTAACTGTGTTTTGTGCTGTATCCTATAAAAATCGTGTTGCTGTATCTGTATCCATTAAGACTTATATGATAACTTTGTTTAAAAGGAATAAGAATATGAAATTAACAATTTATCAGGTAGATGCTTTTACGGATATGGTATTCAAAGGAAACCCTGCGGCCGTTTGTCCCTTAACGGAGTGGCTGGCGGACGATATTCTATTAAAGATCGCCGCAGAAAATAATCTATCGGAAACCGCTTTTTATGTGCCTAAAGGTGATGGTTATGAAATCCGTTGGTTTACACCTGCATCGGAAGTAGATCTTTGTGGTCATGCAACTCTTGCCACGGCCTACGTTTTGGCCCATTGTGAAAAGCAAGTAAAGGAAACGATTAATTTTTATTCGCCAAGAAGTGGCAAACTTCCCGTAAGCGTACAGCAGGATAAATTTGTGCTCAATTTTCCTGCAGACCAGTTTTCGGAAACTGAATTGACCGATGCACTGCTGGCAGTAACGGATAAAAAACCGATTGCAGCTTATCGCGGAAAGACTGATTATATGCTGGTTTTCGAGAAGCAAAATGATATCGAGGCTTTAAAACCCAATCTACCTTTGATGACTGGTATGGCTGCAAGGGGATTTATCGTAACGGCGAGGGGAGAAAACCATGATTTTGTTTCCCGCTTTTTTGGACCTGTGGTCGGTGTTAATGAAGATCCTGTCTGTGGCTCGGCACATACGACGCTGACGCCTTATTGGGCAGGACAACTCAATAAAACTGAATTGAGGGCATTTCAGCTTTCAGAACGTACGGGTGAAGTATACTGCCGTCTGCTGGGCGACAGGGTAGAGCTGGCAGGAAATGCTGTGCTTTATATGAAAGGCGAGATTTATATTTGATCAAACAGTATTGATGTACTTCGTGTCGTAAGATGCGTCTGATATATTTTTTTGGGTTTCACTACAAATTGTGAAAAATCGTCCCTAATATTAAAATGTTTGTTTTACGGTAATTAAAACTAAAAACAGCTCTTTAGGATTAATAAAGAGCTGTTTTTGTTACGTTTAAAAGGGTTTAGTACTTCATCCATTTGATGATTTCTTTCCAGTTTGCCTTTTTTCCGTAGATGAGGATACCTACACGGTATATTTTGGCTGCTAACCAGGTGACCAGTAGAAAGGTGCTTACCAACAATGCCAGCGATACAGCAATCTGCCAGGTGGGTACACCGAACGGAATGCGGACCAGCATGGCAATAGGGGAGGTGAAAGGTATAAAGCTTAGCCATGTTGCAATGGGGCCGTTAGGATCGTTAATAATGACT
Organism: Sphingobacterium sp. IITKGP-BTPF85; assembly: GCF_001006065.1. Classification (NCBI taxonomy): domain Bacteria; kingdom Pseudomonadati; phylum Bacteroidota; class Sphingobacteriia; order Sphingobacteriales; family Sphingobacteriaceae; genus Sphingobacterium; species Sphingobacterium sp. IITKGP-BTPF85. The sequence continues at coordinate 15,006 of NZ_ASZT02000109.1, read as the reverse complement.
CCAAACGACAAGACATAGGTCAATAGCAAAGGCATGGTAATGGGCATGGTAAATTGGTTGGCTTCTGTTTCACTATCCACTGCCGATCCTACTGCAGCAAAGATGGCGCTGTAAAGTAAATAACCGGATAGGAAGAACAGAAAGAAGCAAACGATAATTTCGGTGACATTGACTGATTCCAGATGTTGTAAAATGCCAAATCCAAGACCTGAAGCCGGTGCCTGACTGACCGTGTTCATGCCGGGACCTCCTTGTTGCATTGCAGCATGTTCTACGGTTTCTTTATTGATCAGTTTGGTGGCTCCAAAAACCAGGCCTCCGGTCAAGATGATCCAGAGTAGGAACTGGGTGAGTCCGACCATTCCGATACCGATGATCTTGCCCATCATAAGCTGGAAAGGTTTGACCGATGAGATGATAACTTCGATAATGCGATTGCTCTTTTCTTCAATTACACCACGCATCACCTGTACACCATAAAGAAACAGCGATAAGTAAACCAATACGGCTAAACCTACACCGATACCCATAGCAATACCTGTGTTACTGTTTTTCTCCTCGCCACCTTCTGTTAGCTCTTTGGCATTGACGCTGATATGAGGCTGCACCGATTGTAACAGCTCTGGGTCGATACCTAGCTTCTTGTATTCGCCGATGCGGATGATGCCTTCAAGCTGTCTTGCTATTGCATTCTGGATCGTGATATTGGCTTTATCTGCTGAAATCAGCTCGATGGTAGACTGCTGATAAATTTCTTTCGGAATGACCAGGATGGAGCTGTTCTGCTCATCGTCTTTAATCTGCTTTTTAAGATCCTGCAATGAGCGGTCGCTGACAGTAAAAGTAATGTTAGGGTCGCTTTTCAGCTGCTTTGCAAAACTGCCCTGCTGATCCAGAATATATACATGTGCATGGGCGTCTTTGAAACTTTTCTTGGTCAGATAAAATATCCCTCCGTAAAGCGCAATGAAAAATAATGGGACCAGAAAAGTCATCAATAAGAATGATTTCTTTTTGACACGGGAGAAGTATTCGCGCTGAATAATGAGTAGTATCTTATGCATGGTCGGTTTCTTTTTTAGCGTTGTTGGATAGGGTCACTTGCTCGATGAAAATATCATTGATAGAGGGTACTATTTCTAATACTTGATGAATTTCGGCCAGAGGTAAGAGCTTTATGAGTACTTGATTGATGCTAATGTCTTGATTTAACTTAATAGTGATAATTATTTTGTTTTCAGATTGTTCTATATTTTTTAAATGGTATAGATTTTCTATACGTATTGATTTTTCATCATTAACGGCCTGTAATTCGATTTTGTAGGTCTGATTTTTATAGTTGTTTTTGATGTCATGAATATTGCCGTCAAGGATCTTTTGGGAGCGGTTAATAAGTGCAATGTGGTCGCAAAGTTCTTCGACGGACTCCATTCTATGCGTCGAAAGATGATTGTAGCGCCTTTTCGGTTCAATTCAAGGATTTCATCTTTGATTAAACTGGCGTTTACAGGGTCAAATCCGGAGAAGGGCTCATCCAAGATAATAAGATCAGGTTCGTGGAGTACGGTCGCAACAAACTGTACTTCTGTTGCATACCTTTACTGAGGTCCTCAACCTTTTTATCCCACCATGACAAAATGTCAAGCTTCTCAAACCAATGATTTATTCGATCATTTGATTCTTTCTTACTCAGTCCTTTAAGCTGTGCTAAGTAAAGCATCTGTTCTCCTATTTTCATCTTCTTGTAAAGGCCTCTTTCCTCTGGGAGGTAGCCAATTCGTTCGATATGTTTGGGTGCTAATGGCTCTCCGTCGAATAGTATTTCGCCCGAGTCCGGTCCTGTGATCTGGTTGATGATCCGGATCAGGGAAGTTTTACCGGCCCCATTGGGTCCTAAAAGTCCGAATATTTTTCCTTTGGGAATACTGAGGGAGACATGGTCCAGCGCTCTATGACTGGCATAGTCTTTTACAACATTTTTGATTTCTAAAAGCATGTATTATTTTGGTTAGTCATATGTGTTTAATCTATTTTTTTAAATCGGTTATCTGGCATGGTATTCCTGGTGCTTTAATGTGTTATAGCAAAATGCTCTCCTGCTGTACTTCGGTATTTAATAGTGCCGATGCGCGTTAGATGGCCATGTTTACCAGCATATTTTTATCATTAGTAAAGCTGATCTGTGAAACGTTACACTTTTGCCTCCATTTTTGTTTTTAAATAATGAAACGGATCGGAGTTCAATTTGTCAAAAGGATAGTTTTATGCTACCTTTGCAAGATGCAAATTAAAAAAGCCGAATTCATCTGTAGTAATACACGAGTTGATAAATTGCCAGAAGGCAAACTCCCTGAGTATGCTTTTATTGGTCGTTCCAATGTGGGTAAATCATCACTGATCAATGCTATGGTTGGTAAGAAAGGTTTAGCTAAAACTTCTCAAAAACCGGGTAAGACGCAACTGATCAACCATTTTATCATCAATGACGATTGGTTTCTAGTGGATTTACCGGGTTATGGTTTTGCAAAAACATCGAAGTCCAACCGTGAAGCTTGGGAGAAATTTATTCGCCGTTATTTGACGCATCGCGATAATTTGCAGTGTATATTTGTTTTGATCGATAGCCGTCATGAGCCTCAAAAAATAGATCTTGAATTCTGTTACTGGTTAGGTGAGCGGGGTTTACCTTTTATGTTAGTATTCACGAAAGCTGATAAGCAGTCTAATGTGAAGTCTGATGTGAATATGTCTAAATTTAGAAAAGCATTAGCGGAGTGGTTTGAGGAAATTCCAAAGTGTTTCCTAACTTCTGCTGAAGTGAAGTCGGGCTGTGATGCTATTTTAGAGACGATCGGGGATATCAATACCCGTTTTGTTATGCCTGATTTAACGGTTCCTAGTAATGAAGTCGGGTATGAAGAAGGGGATGAAGATAAATATGGTGATGTGGATCCAGATCGTTATCGTCACGCTGGTGAAGAGGAGTAGTCCATGAAGAAGTATCTGTCCCTCGTACTGTTTGCGCACAGTATTTTTGCATTGCCTTTTGCTTTTATTGGCTTTTTCCTGGCTTTACATACCACGAATCATACTTTTGACTGGAAGTTACTCGTATTAATGCTGGTCTGTATGGTGACCGCACGTAATGCGGCTATGGCCTTTAACCGTTATCTGGACCGTAATATCGATATTTTGAATCCTCGAACGGCAATGCGCGATATACCTGCTGGGCGGATTTCTGCTAGAGGGGCATTGCTATTTACAATCATAAACTGTGTGTTTTTTGTCGTTGCGACTTACTTTATCAACAGTTTATGCTTTATGTTGTCACCTATTGCTTTATTTGTCGTGCTCTTTTATTCTTATACTAAGCGTATTACGGCTTTATGTCATGTGGTGCTCGGTCTAGGTTTAGGGCTTGCTCCGGTGGGTGCATATCTTGTGGTAACGGGTCAGTTTCATATTGTTCCTGTACTTTACGGCCTTGCCGTATTGTGCTGGGTGAGCGGTTTTGATATTATCTATGCTCTGCAGGATGAGGCGTTTGACCGTGAGCATAAGCTGAATTCCATTCCAGTATTGTTGGGTACTAAAGGAGCGCTACGTTTTTCCGAGATCCTGCATGTATGTTCGTTTATATTTGTGCTCTTGCCGGTTCTGTATATGGAGGTGGGATGGTTCTATTATTTGGGTGTTGTTTTTATGGCAGTCTGCTAATCTATCAGCACCGGATTGTGAGTCCAACAGATCTTAGCCGCGTAGATCGCGCTTTTATGACGACTAATGGTATCGCATCTGTTATTTTTGCAGTTTTTCTATCTGCTGGATATTATCGTGCATTAGCCGATAGCGTCCAGATTTATATTTTTTATGGTCAAAGCCAGATTAATCTTGATTAATCTGGCTTTTTGTATTTTCTGCTCTATTTTTTGTGCCATCCTGAATAAAAATTTATATTTTCAGGGCTTGTTATTAGGATGTGTACACCAATTATTTGTAAAAGCTTAGATTATGGTAGATAATAATTTTGAAAATTTTGTAAAAATCGCATCGGAACTGGTGTGGAGTGATGTTTTTATTTACCTGTGTCTGTTGACGGGTCTGTATTTTTCTGTACGGACTGGATTTCTGCAGTTGACCTATATTAAAGATATGCTGCGATTGCTGTTTCAGAAAAAGCAGTCGGACGAGGGTATATCATCTTTTCAGGCCTTTGCATTGGCAATTTCGGGCCGCGTGGGCACAGGAAATATCATCGGAGTGGCCACTGCGATCTATATGGGAGGTCCGGGTGCAATTTTCTGGATGTGGGCGATTGCTTTCCTAGGTGCTGCATCTGCTTTCGTGGAGTCTACGCTGGCACAGGTGTTCAAACAGCAGGTCGGAGATGAGTTTAAAGGTGGTCCTGCCTATTATATTGAAAAATGTCTGGGTGTGAAGTGGTATGCGGTTCTGTTTGCCTTAATAACCATTGCAAGTACAGGCTTTTTACTTCCCGGCGTGCAAAGTAATGCTATTGCATCTTCGATGCACAATGCATTTGAAATACCTGTCGCTTATACGGGGATTGGAGTGGTGGTTTTGTTGGCTGTTATTATTTTCGGCGGTGTACAGCGTATTGGCCGAGTGGCTGAACTAGTGGTGCCGTTTATGGCGGGAGCGTATATTTTAATGGCTTTAGTGATCATCGCTTTAAATTATACACAGATTCTGGATGTGTTTGGTCTTATCTTCAGTTCTGCATTTAGCCTGAATGCCACTTTTAGCGGCGTTGTGGGCATGGCGATTGCCTGGGGTGTTAAGCGTGGCATCTATAGTAATGAGGCCGGACAGGGCACCGCACCGCATGCTGCGGCCGCAGCGGATGTTAGTCATCCTGCACAGCAGGGTTTGGTACAGGCTTTTTCGGTGTATGTGGATACAATATTCGTTTGTACAGCAACAGGACTTATGATTTTATTTACCAATCAGTATAATGTGGGGCAATTTGATGGAGCCGGTCAACTGGTCGGTTTTATATCGGAGCATATACCAGGGGTCAATTACACGGCCTTTACACAGGCGGCGGTGTCGCATCATTTTCCATTGATCGGAAATGGCTTTGTGGCCATCGCTTTGTTTTTCTTTGCATTTACGACGGTTATGGCTTATTACTACTATGCGGAAACCAACTTATCGTATATCTTTTCTAATAAGGTAAGTCCGGCGGTCACCTGGATATTGCGTATTGTATTTCTTGCGGCGGTATACTATGGTTCTGTGAAAACAGCGGAGATTGCCTGGCAATCGGTGATATCGGTGTAGGGCTGATGGCTTATGTCAATCTGATCGCGATCTTACTGATGAGTAAAACAGCGCTCAAGGTATGGCAGGATTATAAAGTGAAGCGTAAAAGAGGGGATATGAATCCAACATTCAGTGCTAAGGAACTGGGAATTAAGAATGCGGAGTTCTGGGATAAAGAGAAATAAAAGGAATAAAAAATCCCTCAACAAGTGTGAGGGCACTGAAAAAGCCTCAATTTTTAAATGAGTCTTAAAGAAATGACTGAGTATAGGGTTTATCTTACTCGGTCATTTTTTTTTAATGGATTTCTGGAAGTTTATTTTTTAATGGACTTATTGTAAGTTTAGTCGGCTAGGACTTGCCATTTGAGTTTTTAGCATCCCAATTAGACTGTTTTTGAGGCAATACTCCTCCTTTTTAGATCAATTTCAGGATTCTTTTCAAGTTTACTGTAAAGATCGCCATTGCACCTTGCATTTCCATATTCTGGACACCATAGGAATCTGCTCTTCCGTAACCATGGACATTCTTGAGCTCACTGTTCTTAGCCTCGATTTTATATCTTTCCTTAGACTTTTTTCGATAATAATCGGTTTCCTGGAAAGCCATTTGCTCTTTATGTAGTTCGGATTTTATGGTGATTGAATAAGACTTAGTTCTGGATCCTTCTTTGTAACATCCTTCTCTAAGAGGACAAACCTTACATTTCTCCACATCAAAGTAATATGTGTCTGCTTGGTTTTTACAAATGTTCTTTTTGCCCTGACGGGCCTTTCTGATTGCTAGATGGCCTGCCGGACAGACAAACATTCCTGCGTCTTTGTTGTACTGAAAGTGATTTGCTTGTTTCCTGTATCCTTGGCTGATTATCGGATTCAATTTAGCTATGATATCAATGTCCTGTTCCTTTGCCAACTGCAGGTTTTCCTTTCCCGAGTAAGCAGTATCACCGATAATCGTATCCACTTCCATTCCATTTTGTTGACTGATCTCCAATAACCTTGGCAGTTCCGGGCCATCACCTTTTTCGCCTGTAGTAACGACTGCTGCCGTGATAATGCGTTCCTCGGTCATCGCTAGATGTGTTTTATAACCAAAGAAACTGCTATCTACAGATTTATATCCAAGTCTGGCCTGGTCATCTTTAGAGAGCAGATAGTATTCTTTTGTGTCTTCAATGGTTTCCTTCAATAGGTTCAACTTCTCTTTAACAGCCGGTATTTCACTGATAGCCTGATCCTGCTCAAGAACCCGCTGTAATTCCTTACAGTAGGTAAGTTCTTGATCTAGATCGTTAGATTCGTTCTTGTGTGGCAGACTCTCCTTGTATTCCCCGTCAATCTGATATATCGCTTTCCTTAATAGCTTGGAGCGTTCTTTAAGTACTTCCAATGCTGTATATGGATTCGATCTGGAATGGGTATGGGTAGCATCTACGATGATGGACTTTGATTTTATGATACCTTTTTCAAGAGCAATCGTTACGGTCTTATTGATCAACAGGTTCAATAGATCCATATCTTTTAATCGTAGTTTACGGAATTTAGTAAGCGAACTTGAATTGATCACATCCTCCTCTGGAGCCATTTCAAGAAAGTATTTAAAGGACATATCATATCTGGAACGCTCAACGACATCAACATCTGAAACGGTGTAGATCGTTTTTAAAAGAAGGTACTTGAACATCTTGATTGGGCTCTCAGCTGTACGACCATTAGTATGGCAGTACTTCGTCAAAAGCTCGTCATAGATAAAACTGAAATCGATAAGATCGTTGATTTTTCGAAGTAGATTGTCTTTTGGAACAATGATATCGTACAATCCTGAATAGGAACTGAACTGTATTTTTTGTTGGGGAGAAAGCATCCTAATGTCCGTTAAAGCCTACTTTAAGATACGAAAAAAGGAGCAGAAAACTGTTGTTTTCCACTCCTTTTTTTAGCCCTATTTAAAGGGAGACTTTTTCAGTGCCCTGACAAGTGTTGAGGGATTTTTTTATGTTTAATTCATTTTTCCGAATTTATCTCCGGCCATATCTTTCTCATAGTAGGCGGTAAGATCATCCCGGTGATTCAGCACTTTTGATTTGGCTATATACTCCTGGTTGTCGGCATAGATGAATAGTAATGATCCATCTTTAATGGTATTGATAATAGGCTTCGCTAACTCTCTAGGCAGCGCAGGACAGCCGTAGCTTCGTCCTAAGCGTCCCAATGAACTTACGATGCGTGGATTTGCATAATCTGCGCCATGAACCACTACAGCTCTTGATTTGGCTCTATCATTAAAGCCCTCTTCCAGTCCATTTAAAACCAAAGAGTAACCATTTGAACCTTGATAAGTATTCTCCGTTACATAAAAGCCCAATGAGCTCTGGAATGACTCCGGCGTGTTTGAAAAAGAAGTAGCGTAATTACTACCGCTATTTTTACCGTGTGAAACGAGCGAATGAAAAAGGACTTTTTCGTTTTTAAGGTCTAGGACGACAAGCCTTTTTTCAGTAGATGGTAAAGTGAAGTCAATGATTGATAATACATCTTTGTTTTTGGCGGGAAGTAATCTATAGCCTTCCATCGCTTCTTTAAATGCTTTATAATTGACTACATCTTTGAGATTCATGCTTTCGTAGAGTGCATCTACTTTTGATATTTTCTTTTTAACTGTAATTTCTTTTTTATGAATTTCTGTCGGTACTACATTTTTAGATTCTGAGAACAACGCTGCATACAAACCCATAAATAAAATGAACACTAATTTCTCCATACTTTATCCCTTATTTGTTTTTCGATAGCAAATTTAAGAACTAAAGATAGTTAAAAAGTGTAAAAAATTGTTAATCAGTATCTTAATTATCGTTAATCAATAACTATTACCAAAGTCTGGAAGTCTTTTGACCGTTTATAAACAAATTGTGCATGTGATGACGCATTTCTGACACACATATGTGACCTCGGGATGGTGCCTAAGCTCCAGCTGTATTCGATCACTTTACCGTTCGGATTATTGACAGGAACGCCGTGTACGTACGCTCCGGCCGTAAAACGGCTTGCAAATGGGGCATAACCTTCGATAGATTTTGTGCCATCTTTGAAATAAAACATCTTGGATTTATGCTCCTGTAAAACAAAGATTCCAGTAGGAGTTTCCTGTGCATGAGGAGGCTTGTGACGGCCTGTAGTGGCTGGATTCATGCTTCTTACTGCCCATCCTTTTTCTGTTTTATCCAGTGTACAAATATTTTGGTTTGTAACATCCACGACGATTACTTTGTCAAATCTGACAGAATCGCCTATTGTTTTGAGGTATCTTTTCGGTACTTCCCAAGTTCCTTCGAAGGAAACACCTTCCACTTTGACACGTTGTAACGTGTCGCTACTCTGCAGTTTAACCAGCCAGCCATCTCTACCATAAATGGAAGGTAATTTGGTTTCGCCTTCACGATATAAGGGACTCGCTTGGTAGCGTTCTGTTCCTAGGGAGTCAGCAACACGTTTATAGGAATCTCTTTTGAAATGTGGAATAGTAGGTGCCTCACCATTTGAATTCTGATAGTTTTGCAGCACACCATAAATAGCGCCGCCGTTCTGGAAATTTTCAACAAAAGCCAGTTTTTCTTTTATTTTATCCCATTGAAATTGCCTTACTGTATCTTTATAGGGATAAGTGTCTTCTAATGTATACTTGGTGTACTGGAGTTCTTTGGTGATTTCAATATCTGCCCCTGTTTTTGGTTTGGCCTTAGCAATTTCTTCTTCTTTCTTTCTAATCGCATCGATTGAATCTTTTGTTTTCTCCTTTTTCTTTTCTTCCGGATCATTTTTTGATTGTCCTTGTTGGCAAGAAATAAACAAAAAGGAAACGAAAAAACTATATATTAAAATGTTTTTAATGTACAAATGCTTCATAAAACAGGGCTCATTAAGATTTTTACTGTTGAGAAAGGTACATTATTGTATCGATGCCCCTTTTCTGAATGATTTCATTACCAAACATAGTGCCGAGATTTACATGGATGGATTAAAGATACAAGGTGCTCGCGGAATAGTAAGAGTTAAATTTTTCATTTATCGACTATATATTGAATGGCAGTAAAACAATTTTATAATGATGAGGTTGTATCAATAATTTCTGCTATTTTTAATGTATATGATTTCAAACTTACGTTACTTAATAATACTTGTATTTATATCGTCCTGTGGGATTATGCACAATGTGCCTCTTTCACAGAAGCCGAATTCGTTTGATAAACCCAATATTTCCAATTCTTTTGTGGATCAAAACGGGAATTTTTATCCTGATAATTGGCGTAAGACGTACGGCAGCCCACCTAGTAATGGAAAAAGAGATGCTTACTCTTTAATGAAAATCGCGGCAGACAAAGGTATCACGGATGAGCTGACGGGATTTGAAGTGAAAAAACTAAGGGAATTTAAAGAGCGTGTGAAAACGAAGAAACGCGTTTTTGTGTTTGTTCACGGCTTTAATGCAAACAATGAAGAAGTAAATGAGAGTTACGGTTATATCCAGAAGCTTATTAAAGTCAATGCTAAGGATGATGAGATTGTGCGTTTTTATTGGGACGGGCTATGGACGAGCAATCCTTTTGCCGGGGCAAATCTGGTTTACCGCGACTTCCTTTAGTCAGATGGCCGGTGAGTTTGGTTTAAGGCGTGTGCTGAATACGATTTCAAATAAAGATATCTATATCATTTCACACAGTCGAGGTGCTTCTGTGGTACTGAGTGCATTGGCGGAACCGCATTTCAATGAAAAGTTTGTAAAAGACATCAAGGAAATTCATAATGTTGATGTGGAAAACGCGAAAGAACTCTTGGAGAATAAAAACCGGATTACCTGTATTATGCTAGCTCCAGCAATCGGATTAGCTGATTTTAAATCGCAGGAGGCAGGCAATGACTCCTTCTGTACGATAAGTCCACAGGTGAAAAAAATGCACATTACAATCAATAATACAGATAAGATGCTGAAGAAGTTTTTCGGTTTTTTTGCCGATAAATTTAATCCGACCGACCTGGGCTATAAAGATAATGTGTACAATGAGCTGGTGAAGCAGTATACCTGCTTTGATAAAACAGACTTCTCGGGTATGGAAAGCCATGCATTCAATAGCTATATTCGCAGTCCGAAATTTAAAACGATGCTAAAAGCAAATAGTATTGCTTTAGCGAAATAGTGTTAGTATTGCTTGTTGTTCTCCCGGTTATTGTAGGTTAAGTAGATTCTCTTGACTTCCAATTGCTCGGCTCTTCCTTTATTGATGAGAAGCTGACGTTGTTGGGTAAGTCTGGACTTGTTATTACGCATTTTGTTTTTTAAAACATTGAGATAGGCTATGGCACCAATTCTGGTGGTGTCGAGGCCTAAAAGTCTACAGGAATAGCTGCCTAGGAGAAAATGGTTATAATAGAGATGAATTTCGCGCATCATTTTACGTCCCAGCGCTGATTCCGGATAATACGCGGCTATAGGCTCTTCCTGTAGGGCCTGGGCCAATAACCTGGAATCGGCATCGCCTTCTTTTTGTGTCATGGTCCAGTAGTAAAGCGCTTCAATAGCCTGTTGTTCCGTGTCAGGAAGTAGTTGCAAGGGGATACCTAACAAGTAACCGATATATTTCCAGAGGTGAAGCACTGCTGTTATTTCTTCTGGAAGGATCTGAAATTTCATGCGCTGTAACCCGACGATAAAGACCAGCGAAAATCCCAGGTTGGTGGCAAGCATGTCCCACTGATTGAGCGGTAGGCCCCATTCATTTTTGTCCCAATCCGTCTTCGCCAGAATATTGATCCGTGAGAAAGCATGGATCATGCGGGTTTCCATTACTTTTTGATAACCGATCTGCCCGCTTTTTAAAGCTCCATTTTCCATGATGTCTACCCAAAAGTCTACTGTATCTGCCAGGCGCTTCACGGCTCCTTTTTTTAGTGCACCGGTATAGATAAGTGGTTTATTGATTGCTGCCGATTCGTAACCACCCATGAGGCAGTAGTCGCGCAAGACGATCAGACCGCTTAATCCTGCGCGCTGACTTACTGCGATGCCACTTTCCAGCAGTTCCCAGTTTAACCAGGACGCTGAACTCTCAATCGAGGAGAAAAAAGTGTCAAGTGCTTCTCTATAGGCTCATCGACATTTTCCGGAGCAACTAAATACGCACGCAGTAATTGCTGTCCCTTGCCAAAACCAACTTGCTGATGGAGCTTTCTGACCAATTCGTCTGCCGGTTCATCGCAGGTGAAGAGGTAGGGCACCAACTTGTTTGCTTCCCGAAGGTCGGGCTGCTTTGGCAGTTTTTTTAACAGTTCTACTCCGGCACCTGCGGTCCAATAATGATGAAAGGAGGAGGTATTTGTTTTGAATCGGCTCGGTATTTCCATCTTAATTGTCTATATCCCAATTCATAAAATTGCCTGTAGCAACGATGTTCCCAGATGTATAGGAGAAATCGAAATCAACGTAATCGGACTGGCAGGAGGTCGTATCACTGCAGCAAAATTGGCGGTCGATGTTGAAGCTGATTCGAAATCTACCTTTCTTTTCGATATCGTTGAAAGTGAAACTCGAGACGCTAAGATCGCCGATCTGCGGTGCGCCATCTTTGTCGGATAGGCTGTCGAATACCGCTTCCTGCAGCTGTTTGCGGTCTTCGGCTGTGATCTGATCGAGCAATAAGGTGAAATTTTGCTTGATTTTCTGTAATGCTGTATCTGTAACCGGTATGTTTAATGTGATTGTTGACATGTTTTTAGTGTATAAGCTAGTTGATGTTCGAGCTGCTGTTCGTCTGGAAAATATGTTGTTCTGATCTTTGGATCCAATGAAATCTGTGAAGCAATGGCTTTAAAGGCCAGGTAATGGAGTTCCGAGACCGATAAGCACGTGACCGATGTGCTAAAAGTAATGTTATGTTCTGCCTGCAGGCTGTAGAGACTCTTTGGCAATGCCCTAAGTTTGATCTTACCCACCAGCACATTTAATTTTTCTTCCCAATAGCCGATTTCGTCTGCTAGCTGCTGGAGTATAAATTGTTTCTGCCAGTCATGGAGCTGTTTTTGATAAGTGATCCCTTTACAGTAAAAGGTAATGGTTCTGTTTTTAACCAGAATTTTGTTCGAGGTGCTATTCTTGATGAGTTTGAGTAAATAGTTTTGTTGAAAGAGACGAACCGGATGTTCTTGATACTCGACTTCTTCAGAAACTGTTTGGCTATTCTTGTTATTTTTAATAAACTGTTCTAAGGTGCTGATTTCAAAGTCGACGGGAGCAAAAATGCGCGCAAGGCCCGGATGTTGCTCCAAGCGGATTTCTTTGGAATCGGTTGTAATGATTTGATAGTTTTTTCCAGCTATTTCGATTTGCATACTGAAATTAAATGTTCGACCTTGTAAACATAATACTAACTTTTATTAAGTTTGTCATCAAATTAAAACAAATAAACGGTAATATGAAAAAACATTCAGTTCTTGCCGCTTTACTGATGTGTGGAGGAATGCTCTTTGCACAACAGCAGCCGGCAATCAATACAGCCTTTATGGATAAGAGTGTTCGTCCTCAGGATGACTTTTACAATTTTGTAAACGGTCAATGGATGAAGACAGTGTCGATACCTTCGGATAAAGCGCGATGGGGATCTTTTGACGAGCTTCGTGAAAACACAGACATTGCGACGTTGAAGATCTTGAAAGAATCTTTAAGTACCACTTTTGCAAAAGGTTCTGACGGTCAAAAGATCGGTGATTTATATCGCTCTTATATTGATTTTGATAAACGTAACCAATTGGGCGTAACTCCAATTAAACCTTATCTGGATAAAATCGATGCGATCAAGGATTTTAACGGTCTGTACAATTATCTGGTTGAGGTGACGCCAATCGGTGGCAATCCTTTTTTCGGTGCTTATGTCTATGCACACTTAAAAAATAGTAACGTCAATACGGTTTATTTAGGTGCTGCAAGTTTAGGTCTGGGGCGTTCTTACTACCAGGTTGTAGATGCTAAGAATACGGAAACTTTAGGTGATTATTCTAATTTTATCTCGGCGCTTTATAGTAAAGTCGGTCAGCGTACGCGTGACTTAAAGGGTCCGAAGATTGTTGCTTTTGAAAAAGAACTGGCTAAAAACCTGAAAACAGTGGAGCAGTCCCGTGATGCTGAAAAGCGTTATAATCCGGTTGCTGTTGCTGATCTGAAGAAAATGGTCAAAAACATTGATATTGCCAAATATCTGAAAGATACTGGTTTTAAAGCGGATACAGTGATTGTTTCGGAACTGGCTTATTATCAGAACCTAGACAAGGTGTTGAAGCCTGAAAACCTAGAAGCGATTAAGGAGGTCTTGAAATTTAACGTGATGAATGATGCGGCGGCATATTTAACAGCGGACCTGGATCAACTTAATTTTGATTTTTGGGGTAAAAAATTGAAGGGTCAAAAAGAACAGCGTGCGTTGGAAAAAAGAGGAGTTGAATTTGTCAACAGTGTGGCAGGCGAGCTTTTGGGTAAACTTTACGTGAAAGAGAATTTCCCGCCACAAGCAAAAGAGCAGGCAGAGGAATTGGTCGGTTACCTGATCAAATCTTTCCAGCAGCATATCAATGATCTGAAGTGGATGTCGGCCGATACGAAAGTAAAGGCTTTAGAGAAACTTTCGAAATTCAATGTGAAGATCGGTTACCCGGACAAATGGAAAGATTACACTACGTTAAATGTGGGTACTTCTTTATTTGATAATATCCTGAGCGAGCGTAAATGGGCTTTTGCAAAGAATTTAGATAAGCAAGGTAAACCTGTTGACAAATCGGAATGGGGTATGACACCACAAACTGTCAATGCTTATTACAGTCCTTTGTTTAATGAAATTGTATTCCCTGCAGCGATCTTACAGCCTCCATTCTATGATTATAAGGCAGATGCAGCGGTTAACTTCGGTGGTATCGGTGCGGTTATCGGTCATGAGCTGTCTCATGGTTTTGATGATCAAGGAGCTAAATATGATGGAAACGGTAATTTGAACAACTGGTGGACCGAAGAGGATAAGACGAAGTTTGAAGCTTCTGCTGATGCATTGGTAAAACAGTTTGAAGCTTATGAACCGGTACCGGGTGTGAAGGTGAATGGCCGTTTTACTTTGGGTGAAAATATAGGTGACTTAGGTGGTTCTTCTGTTGCTTTCGATGCCTTGAAAATGTACCTGAAAGATAAAGGTAACCCAGGTCTGATCGATGGATATACACAAGAACAACGTTTCTTTTTATCGTGGGCTACGATCTGGAGAACTAAAACAACGGATGAGTTTGTTGTGAACCAAGTGAAAACAGATCCGCATTCGCCAGCTCAATATCGTGCTTTTGCGCCGATCATCAATTTAGATGGTTTTCATGAGGCATTCGGTACGAAGGAAGGTGATAAATTATTTGTCCCTAAAACGGATAGAATTGTGATCTGGTAGTTCTTATTTGTATAGGAAAGATCGAGATTAAAATAGAAAGCCCTTACAGATTCCTGTAAGGGCTTTTCTATTATTTTAGTTAAGAGGCTAGAATTTTTTTAACTTCTGAGTCTTCTAGCCATCTCACTTATTATTTAAGTAACTTTTTAAAAAAGTAATGCTCGGATTTGTTTTTCATCTTCCTGGATCTGATCTTTCATTTCCTGTAAGGAGTCAAAACGTTCGTCATGACGGATGAAATGCAGGAATTT